>JAVBSK010000159.1:0-10250 GCA_031556755.1 Bacteroidales bacterium
TTTCATCGCCTGGTCGGGGCAGGTTGTACTTATTTTGCAGGCTGTGTTGCGGATACAGGGAAATGGCGCTTGCAAACGCAAGCAAGAGGGTAAATAAGAGTTTCATAGGCATCTGATGTTTAATAAAGAGTTAAGAACTAAAAAATAATAAGAAATTACAGGGAGTTGTTGAGATTAAATAAAAATTGACAGTTGAAATTTAGTCAACTTGTAACTCATAACTCTTAGGCGCATTAGCATATCGGCACGTTATTTCATTGTCAATATAGAATAATCAATGCAATATAGGGTAAGTCATTCTTTCTCATAAGAAAATGGTATTATATGGTGAATTATGTTTTTCTTCGAAAAATCAATGTTAAGGGTTATTGTAGCATCAAATATAGAAATTTATTTTCAAGAAAAAAAGAATTTACAGCATAAGATATCCATAAAGATGACAAGTTTCAATGTGTCAGCGAGATAATATACCGACATTTGAGAATTGAAAATGTTTTGATCCATTGAATAGCAATTATTTGTTGTATTTTTGCAAAAATTTTATACGAATGGAATTTATTGAGGTTTTTTTATTACCAAATGCATGGCTCGCGCTACTGACCCTAACATTCCTGGAAGTCGTTTTAGGTATAGATAATATTGTATTTTTGTCCATTATTACTTCTAAATTACCGCAGGAACAACAACCCCAAGCCCGTAAAACAGGCTTGTTCCTGGCCATGCTATTCAGAATCGGATTATTGTTCGGAATCTCGTTTGTTATGAGCCTGACCAAACCCATCTTCTCCTTCTCCCTACCTTGGATAGAAGGTTCTGTTTCCGGGCAAAGTATCATAGTATTCGTTGGGGGAATTTTTCTACTGTATAAAAGCGTGACTGAAATTCACCATAAATTAGAAGTACACGATGAAAATATCGAAATAAAGAAGAGTAATAATAAATTCTTCGCGACCATTGTACAGATCGTAGCCTTGGATATCGTATTTTCTTTTGACAGCGTACTGACGGCCGTCGGATTGGTCAGCTTCGAGGAATTCGGATATGCAGGAGCACTCACCATCATGATTACGGCAGTCGTTATCTCCATCCTGATTATGATGTTATTTTCGGAACCTGTCAGCCATTTTGTAAATTCACATCCCAGTATCCAAATCCTTGGTTTGTCTTTCCTGATACTGATCGGGGTAATGTTGATTACAGAGGCATCCCACTTATCCCACCTGAGGATATTTGACAGCGAAGTGGGCGCCATCCCCAAAGGATATTTATACTTTGCTATTTTCTTTTCTCTTTTTGTGGAATTTATCAATCTGAAAATATCAAAAAAACAATCGGTTAAATAAAATCCCCTTAAGAGTTTTTTACCCAAATCGAATTTATATCATTTATTCCAAATATGAAAAGGATTACAATCAAAATCGGAAGTAATGTCCTGACAAGAGCCGACGGTACGCTGGATATTACCCGCTTGTCTTCACTGGTCGATCAGGTTGCATCATTACACAAGTCAGGAATGGAAATCATCCTGATTTCCTCGGGAGCCGTCGCCTCCGGAAAAAGTGAAATTGTAACCAAAAATAAATTAGACAATGTATCCGCAAGACAGTTGTACTCAGCCGTCGGTCAAGCCAAACTGATCAACCGGTATTATGATTTTTTCCGGGAACATGGAATCAATTGCGGCCAAGTGCTGACGACTAAAGAAAGTTTGGGTACACGTCAACACTACCTGAACCAGAAAAACTGCATGTCCGTCATGTTGGAGAATAGAGTCATCCCCATCATGAATGAAAATGACACGATTTCAGTAACGGAACTCATGTTCACCGACAACGATGAATTGTCCGGAATGGTAGCAGCCATGATGAACGTCGACGCTTTGATCATCCTCAGTAATATCGATGGAATATACAACGGAGCTCCTTCCGATCCTGATTCCGAGGTTATCCGGGAAATTCATCCGGAGAAGAATGATATTTCCGAATATATACAAACTACCAAATCATCATTCGGAAGAGGCGGTATGCTGACCAAATATCACATCGCTCGCAAAGTTGCAGACGAAGGTATTCTAGTATTTATCGCCAATGGAAAGAAAGAGAATATACTTCTTGACTTATTTCATAAAAAAAATACGGTTTGCACCCGTTTTATCGCCTCAAGCAAAGGAGCTTCCAATATAAAAAAATGGATAGCACATTCCGAAGGATTTGCAAAAGGAGAAATATACATCAACGCAGGCGCCAAAGAAGCATTGTCAGGAGAAAAAGCAACATCTCTCCTATCCGTTGGAATCACCGGAATCAAGGGTGATTTCGAAAAAGACGATATTGTAAAAATTTACGATGAAAATAAACAATACGCAGGTCTGGGAAGGATCAGCTACAGCAGTGAGAAACTATTGGAAATCATTGGAAAAAAAGGAGGAAGACCAGTCATCCACTATGATTACCTGTATCTGGAATAATTATTGTTTATTTCTTAGAAAAACATACCAATAGGCAATCCCAACAAAGATTCCGCCACCTGCAATATTTCCTAAAGTAACAGGAAGCAGATTATCCGCAAAAAAAGTAGTCCAGTTCAAGTGCGCTAATCTTTCTGGTGTTACGCCAAATAGCATCGCTTTTTCAACCCATTCCGGATTGGATTTCGCCAGGATTCCGGCAGGAATATAATACATATTGGCAACGCTGTGTTCAAACCCGGAAGTGATAAACAACCAGATCGGGAAAAATATCGCAAATAATTTACCTGTAATATCTTTAGCTGCAGCCGCCATCCATACGGCAAGACAAACCAGCCAATTGCAAAGAATACCCATGAAAAAAGCATTTTCAAACGATAATGAAGTTTTATAAACAGCTGTCTTGATGGTAAAACCACCCAACAATCCATGTGAGAAATCAAACTGTCCCGACTTGAATATAAAGAATGCAATGAGCATCGAACCGATCAGATTACCGAAATAAACCCAAGCCCAACTCTTCAACATCGCAGCAACCGTTGTTTTTCGTCGAAGACAGGAAACAACGATCAAACAGCCTCCCGTAAATAGTTCCGCTCCAGTAACCACGACCAGCATCAAACCCGTAGCAAACAAGGCTCCCGCCAGGGCTTTACCAAGCCCAACAGATTCAATCGTATGAATAGCAACATTCGACCCTTCAGAAGCCAAGGCAATAAATGCACCAGCCAAAATAGCCAATACAAGCTGTTTGGAACGTTTCATATAGGCTTTCTTATGACCCAATTCAACATAACTTTCGGAAACTTCAGCAGACGTTAAGTATAATTTTTCCATCAATTCAAAGTAAAAAACTGTTTCTGACTTACAAAATAATAATTTCCTGATTTTAAAAACGGGCACAAATTTAGGTATTATTATTGAGAATCTCCACTTCCAATTTTCAATTTTCAATCAAATCACATCATACACTGAATCATGGATAAAATCCACATATTGTGTAGTTTTGACACATTAAAACAGGAAATATATCAAAATGTTTTCAAATTTTCACTGTTAACTTGCTGTTTTTACTTTTCTTTACTTATCTTTGTAGCTCATAACTATTATGTTTCTCTATGAAATTGGATGCTTTAACCGCTATATCTCCCGTTGATGGCAGGTATCGCAGTAAAACAAAATCGCTTACAAATTACTTTTCAGAATACGCCCTGATTAAATACAGGGTTTTGGTAGAAATAGAATATTTCATAACGCTGTGTGAATTACCTCTGCCTCAGCTTAATTCTATCAATTCGGAAACTATATTTGATTTGCTTCGTAATATATATCGTAGTTTTACACCTGAAGATGCTCAGCGAATCAAAGACATAGAGGGAGTTACCAATCATGATGTTAAGGCGGTTGAATATTTCATCAAAGAAAAATTCGACGAACTGGATTTGATTGAATACAAAGAGTTCATCCATTTCGGATTAACATCCCAGGATATCAACAACACGTCTGTGCCCTTGTCTATAAAAGATGCTTTCGAGAAAGAATATGAACCCTTGCTCGTTGAAATAATAGCTCTTTTAAAGAGCAATGCCGAATCATGGAAAAATGTATCCATGTTGGCCAGAACACACGGACAACCAGCATCCCCGACCCGTTTAGGAAAGGAAATTATGGTATTTGTCTATCGTCTGGAAGAACAACTGAAACTCTTGAAATCAGTGCCCCACTCTGCTAAATTCGGAGGTGCAACCGGAAATTATAATGCACACAAGGTGGCTTATCCCGAATTTAACTGGAAAAAATTTGGTAATGATTTTGTGAAAGAAAAATTAGGATTACAAAGGGAGGAATGGACCACCCAAATATCCAATTATGATAATTTAGCCGCTTTTTTTGACGGCTTGAAACGAATCAATACCATTTTGTTGGATTTGACCAAAGACTTTTGGCAATACATCTCAATGGAATATTTCAAACAAAAAATCAAGGAAGGAGAAGTAGGTTCATCCGCAATGCCTCATAAAGTAAACCCGATTGATTTTGAAAATGCAGAAGGAAATCTGGGAATTGCAAATGCATTATTGGAACATTTGGCAACAAAATTGCCAATTTCCCGTTTACAAAGAGACTTGACAGATTCAACCGTTTTGAGAAATGCAGGAATGCCTTTTGCACACATTTTGATTGCAGGACAAAGTATATTGAAAGGATTAGGAAAGTTATTATTGAATGAAAGGGCTATTACAGCCGATTTGGAAGATGCATGGCCGGTTGTGGCGGAAGCGATTCAAACCATCCTGAGAAGAGAAGGTTATCATAAGCCTTATGAGACTTTGAAAGAATTGACCCGCACAAACGAACAGATAACAGCCAGATCCATCGGAGTGTTTATAGATAACCTGCACGTCAATGACAAGGTAAAAGCCGAATTAAAGGCCATTACTCCACTCAATTATACCGGACTATAAAATTAACTTGCAACCGTGAGGTTGACATATGTATAAAATTAAAATTTTTTATTAATTCAATTTTGTCAAAAAAATGACTACAGACAGAGATGACCGCAACTATTACGGTCGCAACGATGAAAACAGAGAGAGAAGACCTTATTCTAACAACAGGGACGGCTATGGCAATGGCAGTAATTACAACAGGCCATACAATAATCGTGAACACAACGACAACCGTCGTTCCTTTGGGAACAGAGAAGGTGGATATGATCAAAATCGAGTTCAACAAAACAGGTATGACAGGCCCCAACAAAGGCCTTATGACAATCAACAACGTTTTCCCTACGAAAACAGAAACGGTTACAACAATTCGGAACAGGGAGGAGGGTTTTCTTCTGAAAACGAAGCGCCTGTAAAAAAGAGAAGGGCCAGAGTAGGAGAATCTTCTTTCAATCGCGGAGGAGAATACGGAAACGACAGGAATCAGGGCGGATATGATGATAACCGCAGGAGCAACTACGGAGATAACCGCGGGAACAGACCCCAGGGAGGCGGATACGGCAACAGCGGATATGGTAATAATCGCGGAGGTAATGCACAACAAGGCGGAAGACCTCAAGGCGGATACGGAAATAATCGTGGTGGATACAGCAATGGCACTGGCGGCGGGTACGGCAATAATAGAAATATGGGAGCCAGAAAATCCAATACACCAGGACAAGGAGGAGGATATAATCCCGGTGCAACATATGGCATCCAGAAACAACTTAAATACAGGGAAGAACACTTCGATCCGAATGAACCGATCCGTTTGAACAAATACCTGGCTAATGCAGGCGTATGCTCCAGACGCGAGGCCGATGAATTTATTCAGGCAGGAGTTGTCAAAGTCAATGATGAAGTAGTTACCGAACTGGGGACCAAAGTGAAACGCGCTGATAAAGTTTCATTCCATAATGAGCCAGTAAAATTAGAGCAAAAAATATATGTTTTGCTCAATAAACCCAAAAATTGCGTAACAACAGCAGACGATCCTCAAGAAAGATTGACTGTTATGGATTTGGTAAAAAAC
The DNA here is from genome assembly GCA_031556755.1 of Bacteroidales bacterium. Classification (GTDB taxonomy): domain Bacteria; phylum Bacteroidota; class Bacteroidia; order Bacteroidales; family Azobacteroidaceae; genus JAIRVZ01. The sequence continues at coordinate 5,987 of JAVBSK010000159.1, forward strand.
GCCTGCCATGAAAGAATTTTCCCGGTAGGACGTCTGGACAGAAATACAACAGGTGTGTTGTTGTTGACCAACGATGGAGACCTGGCATCAAAACTGACTCATCCGAAATTCCTGAAAAAGAAGATCTATCATGTCTGGCTGGATAAAAATGTTTCAATAGATGATATGCAAAAGATTGCAGACGGAATCCAATTAGAAGACGGAGAAATTCATGCCGACGCAATCAGTTATGTAACGGAAACAGACAAGGATCAGATCGGTATTGAAATCCATTCGGGACGCAACCGGATCGTTCGCCGTATTTTCGAAACATTGGGTTACCATGTAATAAAACTTGATCGCGTTTATTTCGCCGGACTCACCAAAAAGAATCTCAAACGCGGACAATGGCGCTACCTGAATGACAGGGAAGTTTCAATGTTACGCCAAGGCGCTTTTGAATAAATTAAAAACTAAAAAAAGAAGAAATGAAAAGTGAAAAATGAATTGATTTTTCACTTTTCGTTTTCATTTTCACTCAATGATATGACAGAAAGAATAAAAATAGTAAAACTGTTACAAAGTAAATCTTTCGGTACGGTTGTAAACATCAAAGGATGGGTACGGACTCGTCGCGGCAATAAGAATGTAGGCTTCATCGCCCTGAATGACGGTTCTACCATCAACAACATCCAGGTTGTCGTTGACATGGAGAAATTCGGAGAAGAATACCTCAAGCCGATCACAACCGGTGCATGCATCAATGTAACCGGCCTGTTGGTCGAGTCGCAAGGACAAGGACAATCTGCCGAAATACAGGCAGAAGAAATCGAAATCTATGGCGCCGCCGACCCGGCCAGTTATCCCTTGCAAAAAAAAGGTCACTCATTGGAGTTCCTCAGGGAAATCGCTCATTTACGTCCGAGAACCAATACATTCGGAGCCATTCTACGTATCCGTCACAACATGGCTTATGCTATCCACAAGTTCTTTAACGATAAAGGATTTTATTATTTTCATACTCCATTGATTACAGCTTCCGATGCGGAAGGCGCAGGATCCATGTTTCAGGTGACTACACTGGATCAGAATAATCTTCCGAGAACTGAAGACGGAAAAATCGATTACAAAGAGGATTTTTTCGGAAAGATGACAAACCTGACTGTTTCCGGACAATTGGAAGGCGAATTGGGCGCTATGGCTTTAGGCGAGATATATACTTTCGGACCTACTTTCCGTGCTGAAAATTCCAACACTCCCAGACACCTGGCTGAGTTTTGGATGATCGAACCGGAAATGGCGTTCTATGAAATCAAAGAAAATATGGATCTGGCGGAAGAATTCCTCCAGTACCTGGTTAGCTACGCCCTGGAAAACTGCAAGGACGATATTGATTTCCTTTGCAATATGTACGATAAGGAACTAATAGAACGGTTGAATTTCGTAGTAAATAACAGATTCATCCGCCTGACCTATTCCGAAGGCGTAGAAATCCTGGAATCTTGTGGTAAGAAATTTGAGTTTCCAGTCTATTGGGGTGCGGATTTACAGTCCGAGCACGAACGTTATCTGGTAGAAGAACATTTCAAATGCCCTGTGATCCTGACAGATTACCCCAAAGAAATCAAGTCATTCTACATGAAACAAAATGAGGACGGAAAAACGGTTCGTGCCATGGATGTCCTGTTTCCGAAAATCGGTGAAATCATCGGAGGTTCACAACGCGAAGAAAACTACGAAAAGTTAGTGAGCCGTGTAAATGAACTACAAATGAATCAGGAAACACTTTGGTGGTATTTGGAAACGAGGAAATTCGGAACAGCTCCCCACTCTGGATTCGGACTAGGATTCGAACGTCTGATTTTGTTCATCACCGGAATGACCAACATCAGAGACGTTATCCCTTTTCCAAGAACACCCAAAAATGCCGAATTCTAAACTTTTTTCATCAAATAATAACCGGTAAAATGCAAAGGCATGGGGAATCAAATAAATCCCTGTGCCGTTTGTATTTTATCGCTCCCCTTATGACATCCTCACCCAAACCATATAAAGAACTCGGAGATTTTCTGCAAGAATGCTTCCCTTTCAAAGTTCAGAAAATATCTATCAATGCAGGATTCACATGTCCTAACAGAGACGGGACAAGAGGGTTCGGCGGATGTACGTATTGCAACAATCAAACATTCAGTCCACAATACTGTGCCATAGAAAAATCCATCACTCAGCAACTGAAGGAGGGGATTTTATTCTTTGAAAGAAAATATCCTCAGATGAAATATCTGGCTTATTTCCAGTCCTATACCAATACTTATGATTCCATAGAAAACCTGTTAGCTAGGTATGAAGAAGCCCTTTCCTATCCAAATGTCGTCGGATTGATCATCGGAACACGCCCCGATTGCATACCGGATGAATTATTGGATGAGTTGCAAAAACTGGCTCAACAATATTTCATTCTGATAGAATACGGAGTCGAATCGACAGATAATAAAACCTTGAAATACATCAACCGGGGACATACTTATGAAGAGGCCGTAGAAACAATCACAAGAACTGCGAATAGAGGATTGATGTGCGGAATACACCTCATCCTGGGTCTTCCGGGAGAAAGTAGAGAAACAATCTTATCTCATGCCGGAAATATCTCAAAATTAGCTTTAACTACAGTCAAACTGCATCAATTACAACTGATTCGAAATACGAAGATGAGTGAACAGTTCAGAAAAAATCCGGAAAAATTCAAATTATATGGAATAGATGAATACATTGAACTCTGTATCGACTTCATGGAGCGCCTGAACCCTGATTTCATCATCGAACGGTTTGTCTCCCAGTCTCCTAAAGAACTATTGATTGCTCCGGACTGGGGACTCAAAAATTATGAGTTCACGGCTAAAATCAACAAGCGAATCGCAGAACGAAAAACCCGGCAAGGGAAATATTATCCTTGTTGAAACATCCCCCGAACATCCCGTCCTGTTTCCCTTTCGAAAATTTCCAGATCAAAATACTTGGTAGATGCAATCAAGTGATCGAAAATATCGGCCATAATATATTCGTAATCAATCCAGTTCGTAGTATTGGCAAAAGCATAAAGTTCAAACGGAAGGCCGATCTCAGACGGAGGCATTTGCCTGACCATCAAAACCATATCTTTTTTCGTACCCGGATGATTTTTCAGATACCATTCGGCATATTTCCTGAAAAGACCGGAGTTCGTTAAATTCCTTCCATTTATCGGGATACTCCTGTCCGCTCCGATTTTTTCATTGTGCTCATGTATCTCCTTCTGTCGTTCATCAATATAAGCAGAGATTCCCTGTATTTTCTTGAATCCAGGTAATTCTTCATCTGCTATATACCGGATCGTATTTTGCTTAATGATGATAGAACGCTTGATTCTCCTGCCTCCTGATTCTGTCATACCTCGCCAATTCTGAAAAGAATCGGAGATCAAAGCATAAGTCGGAATAGTAGTATATGTTTTATCAAAATTTCGCACTTTTACTGTAGTGAGATTGATTTCTATCACATCTCCGTCAGCGCCATATTTTGGCATTGTAATCCAGTCATTTAATCGTACCATGTCATTGCTTGAAACCTGTACGCTAGCAACAAAACCCATGATAGAATCCTTAAACATCAAAAGTAAAACCGCCGAAGCCGCACCCATGGCCGCAAAAAATGCAATGGGAGATTTCCCTGTTATAATGGAATAAGCCACCACCAATCCGAATAAAATTAATATGAATTGGATTACCTGTAAATAACTCTTCATCGGCTTATCCTTGAAAGCAGGGGTCTCTTCCAACACATTAAACCCGGATTTTACAACCGACATAATCAAAGAAATAATGATATATACCAAGTAGATATCAACTATTTTCTGTACAGGCTGAATCCAGGAGCGGAAATCATCAAGAATAACAGGAAGCGAGATCAACACGATGATATAGGGAACGATAGAAGATAAATAAAAAGGAAATTTATTACTGACAAGGTATCGAGGAAATTTGACCTTAGTTATTTTTGCACTTTTAGAAAGAGTTAACCGAAGTATATATTCGGTCAGTTTACTACTGAAATAAACAATAACAACTAAAATAACAACCAGACAGATCATATTCAAATATTCTGCGACATGTCTTGAAATTCCCCATTCTATGAAATGGTTATAAATAAAGTGGCTTATTGTTTTCGTTATACTTTTTACATCTTCCATTTTCTTCTTATTTTAAATGGTTACAGCAATCAATAACACAGGACAAATATAATCGTTATG
>JAVBSK010000054.1:0-7014 GCA_031556755.1 Bacteroidales bacterium
TTTCAGAACATTCAAAGATATCTCGTATTATACAGATGCGGAAGGTAATTACTGCATTGTGCCAACTAAGAACCTTCCGAAAAACAGGACGAAAAAAGAAAATAAGCCATACGAAGGAGAGGCGTCCAGGAGTAATATAACGATATCGGGACGAATCAAGGATATAACCAACGGAGAACCGCTTCCCTTTGCTACTGTCTCTGTAGAAGGATATAATCATACAAGCTCTACCAATAACGATGGATACTTTACGTTGTACAATGTTCCGTCAGATAAAGAAACTTTAATATTTAAGTATCTGGGGTATGAAACACAATATTTTTATCTTTCTCCGGAAATTAAGATGGAACAAATCTTTGTGGAACTCCAACCGGCATCGCAGAGTCTGGATGAAGTAACGGTCATAGCGGAAAGGGAAGATGTACTGAAAATCCCCGAAGGTATTGTAATCATTCAATCGACGGCAGCCAAAATAGCGGAATTACCGTTGATGGGGGAAAAAGATATCTTTCGTACCTTTCAATTGATGCCGGGAATTGCAGGAAGTAACGAATCTTCCGCAGGAATGTATGTGAGGGGAGGCACCCCTGACCAAAACCTGATTATATATGACGGATTCACTATCTATCACCAGGAACACCTGATGGGCGTTTTCAGCGCATTTAATCCGAATGCGGTAAAAGACGTGCAACTGCATAAAGGAGGATTCGATTCCAAATACGGAGGGCGTTTGTCCAGCGTGATGGAGATGGTCGGAAAAACGGGAAATGATAAATACTTTAATATGGGAGGTGATATCGGTTTCCTGGGATTCAACGCATTTGTCGAAGTTCCGTTCAATGAAAAAGGCTCATTTTTCCTTTCCGGAAGACGTTCTTTCCAAAGTTTCCTTTACGATAAGTTTACGGATGTTTACACGGAAAATGAAACTTTATCCGGCGGAGGAAGAGGAATGATGAGGAATCAATCCCAGCCTCAGTCCTATTTCTATGACCTGAATGCTAAATTGACGTACAACCCAACGAAAAAAGACATTCTTTCATTGAGTTTTTTCAATGGAGAAGATGACCTGGACAATTCGAGAGACTCATTCGGAAGCCATTTCATGGGAGGAAATATTACCGACCTGACAAATTGGGGAAATACAGGAAGCAGCCTGAAATGGTCACGTAATTGGAACGAAAAATTTTATTCCAATGTACTCAGGATGTCACAAATAAGATTAAAATAGTGGCTACCTATAAACCCATACGGGACATGACATTCTCTGCCACATGGATTTATGCGACAGGAAAACCCTATACCAGACCCATCGGAGGATATACGATGAATACGCCCAACGGAGGTAATCTGAACTACCTGGTGATAGAGAATAAGAACAATGCCCGTTATCCGGATTACCACAGGATGGATTTTTCCGCCAAATGGGACTGGTCGTTTATCAGCGCATTCAAAAATCAAGTCTCAGCCTTTCGCTTTTTAATCTCTATGACCATACAAACGTTTGGTATAAAGAATTTAACTATGATAGTCTGAGCGGATTATCGGAAACAAATGTCAATTTACTCGGGTTTACCCCGACGCTGACATTCAGTATACAATTGAAGTGAAACACAAACGACAAAAGGCAATGAAAAAAAATAAGAAATGGAGATTCCCGCTTGTAATGATTAACTTCGCAATCTTATTTGCAGTTTGCGGAGAAGAACTGATGGACTCGGCAATCAACACAGCTACGCCGGTAGTGGAAAGTTATCTTTTTACGGAATCCAATGCCATTGCCGTGAAAGTTTACACAATGGAATCTTTCGAAGAAGAAATTTCATTTAACAAGCCGGTAAAAGGTCTGGAAATATATGTAAATGATAGATTGCTCACGGAAACAACAGCCGGAAACTATTCCCTGACGCTTCAGGATGAGCATCTGTCGGAAGGCGATAACTATAAACTACAGTTTATATATAATCATAAAACGATTTCGGCAGAGACGCTAATGCCGGAAAGAACGAAAAATATAGGTATCAGCCAACCGGTGATTTATAAGGATTCTTATTCGATGTTTTGGGGATTTCAGGACTCGATTCCTGAAGTTACTGTTACATGGGACAACCCTGATGATAGTTTTTATCAGGTATATGTTCACAGTGTGGATCAATCGACGGGGAGTTATCCGCAATGGGGAAACAATAAGTCTGGATTCGGGAACATGATGATGCAACCATTTAGGGGAAATAGTTACACATTAAGACCCAATGATATGTCTTTCTTCGGAAATTATATATTGGTTTTATATAAAGTCAATAATGACTATGTGGAACTGTACGAACGCATCAGTTCTTCTGACTTGGCAAATCCGGTAAGCGCTGTCGCTAACGCTTGGGGAATCTTCACCGGAATGAGTGCGGATACAATAAGATACCAGGTACGTGAAACAGTAGAATAAATCAGTCATAATGAGTAAAAATAAACTTACAAAATATTTTGAACCGGGATTATATCTCGTATTGCTGGCCATCGCTCTTTCCATACCGTTGTTGATATCCAGTCAGTTTGAAACAAGAGACTGGCCGAAAATCACTCGGGGATGGATGCAGTTAATCCCTTTCCTGATTGTTTTTCTGGTCAATAATTTCTTACTGGCCCCCAAACTTTTATTAAAAGGAAAATACGGACAATATATTATTTCCTGTCTTTTATTGCTCTCTGTCGTCATGTTTGCAGACAACCGTCTGATGTCAAAAGAAAGGATGGCGGATGAAGAAATGCTTCGTCGTCATCGACTGGAAAACAGTGGGAGAAAGATGCCGGACAGGCCAGGTTTTTATCCGGAAGAAGGGAGGAGTCATCCTCCCCGGTTTCCCCATGAAACACCTCCGGACATGCCCGGCAGAGGACGTTTTCATCCGCCATTCATCAATTTTGGGGCTATCGTTATTTACTTCCTGCTGATAGGATTCAATTCCGGAGTCAAAATTTTTGTCCGTTGGAATGAAGAGCAAAAACAGCGGATCGAAAAGGAAAAACAACACCTGACTACCGAACTGGCATATCTGAAACATCAGATCAGTCCGCATTTTTTTATGAATACCCTGAATAATATACATGCTTTGGTGGATATTGATACGGAAAGAGCGAAAGAAGCTGTAATCAAACTATCCAGATTGATGAGATATATGCTGTATGAACCGGAAAGTGAAAAAACCTCACTGAAAAAAGAAATAGAGTTTCTCGAAAGCTATATCGAATTAATGAGTTTACGATATGACCGGAAAACACTGAAAGTTAAGCTCAAATATCCGGAGAAAACGGAACGGATCATGGTGCCGTCTTTCCTGTTTATTTCCCTCATCGAAAATGCATTTAAGTACGGCATTCATTTGAAGAAACAATCTCTGATAGAAATCTTGTTCGGTATCGACGATAATGTATTAACTTTGACCGTCAGAAACAGTAAATTTTCCAATCAGAAAACAGGTCTGGATGAAAACTCGGGAATCGGACTTGAAAACGTAAAAAAACGCTTACAACTGATTTATAAGGAACATTATACATTCTCAATATCAGATAAAGAAGATTGCTTTGAAGTAACACTTAGTATTCCTGCAACATGAATCTCCGCTGTATAGCCATTGACGATGAACCCTTGGCATTGCAACAAATGCAATCCTATATAGAAAAAACTCCTTTCCTGGAAGGATTAGCCTATTGCCCGGACACATTGGAAGCCTTGGAAAAAATACACGAACTGAATCCGGATTTATTATTTGTAGATATCAATATGCCGGGACTCTCCGGTATCGAACTGGTCAGATCTTTGGTAAAAGAAGAGATGGTTGTATTCACTACGGCTTACGGGGAACATGCGCTGGAAGGATTCAGGGTCAATGCAGTTGACTATCTCCTCAAACCGATTTCATATTCCGATTTTCTGAAATCGGCTAACCGGGCGAAAACCTTGTTCGATTTGAAACCGGTACCGCTGGAATCCATTTCCGGAACAAAAGACAGTCTATTTGTCAAATCGGAACATCGCATGATCAGAATCCGTTTCTCTGAAATCCGTTATATAGAAGGAATGAGAGAATATGTAAGAATCCATTTATCAACAGGAAAACCCATCATGACTTTACTCAGTATGAAACTGTTGGAAGAAAAACTGCCTGAAAATAAATTCATGCGGGTGCATCGTTCTTTCATTGTCAACTTGGATAAAATAAATATAGTGGAACGCAACCGGATTGTATTCGACGAAGCTGTTTACATCCCTATCGGGGATATCTACAGGGAAAGTTTCCAGGAATATATAGACAAGCATTTTTGAATATCCGGATAGTTTTCATTTTGTTCTTGTAAGCCTGAAAGATTTGTAAATGTAACAATCGGACAAATAATACTAAACTTACTTGTAATTTTTTACAATAGCAGCCTTGCTCAGCCTTAGCAAATGAGAATCCGATTTGCGGCAGCTTTGCTCAGTCTTAGCATCGAAAAAATATGATAAAAACTTTATTGCCGATCTGTCCACTTTTGATGATTGGAAAGCCTGACAAGTGTTTTTGCAATTCTTTCCACTTTTGTATGATCTGTTTGGGCAGAATATATCCACTTGACATATTTGTGTTGTTCGCTTTTGTTCAGCGAATTAAAAAATTGCCAAGCCTCTGTATCGTCTTGCAGGCACAACAACAGTTCCTCTGGAACTTCTAACGGATCGTTGTCGGGATATAAAACGATATGAACATAATCACCCGCATCTTTCTTAATTTTCTTCCTGATTTCAGCCTTTACCGATAAAAATACTTGTCCCGTACCTTTCACAGTCGGTAACAAATGGTAATTGTTGATTTCATAGCCATCAATACTGCCTTTTACTTTTACCCAACCAAACGGAGAATGCGGATCAGGTGGAATCTCAGGGATAATTGCATAAGTCCAACCTCCTTTACCGGGAAATTTTTCAAGCAGATATTCTTTGTCTGCCAATGGTTTGTTGTTCATACATGTTATTTTACAGGGAAATAAAGAAGCTGTATCCAGCGATACAGCTTTCTTGTTATTATTGCAGAATTTCAGTACTTATTTTACAGGAATACATAATTCTACTATCCAGGGTGCATTGGCGTCCTGAGTATCTCCGGCGCAACTTACATACAATTCATAATGATCCCGTAAGTCATATTCAAACCCTTTTTCATTGAAAATTTCATCTGCTTTTTGCCATGCTTCTCCATATTCAGACATGGTCACTTCCACCTGCATCACAAAATACTTACCTCCGCTGATCGTATAGCGTTGCATGCCCTCGCCGGGTTCAATTCCGGAAATATTTTCCAAACATGCTTCAGAGCGTAATTTTTCAACCGGCGTTTGCATCGGATCGTCGTGATAAACACCTGCCATTTTGGGAGCGGCAGCCCATAAATTGTTAGCGCCTGCCCATGCGGCAAGTTGTCCGAAAGCGCCTGCAATACCCGAATAGTCACCGATGTGCGAAATCGCAATTGTTTGAATGGGTTCGAGATTTTTAATCTCTGTACTATTAATCTTCATAAGTCTAATTTTTGAATGATTTGTTTGATAATATTCTTTACTTCAACAGGACTGATTACAATGGTTGTATCCGCGTTTGCCAACACCCATCTCGCCAGGGACTCAAGTGAATAAGTCCTATAGGTTTGTTCAATTTGTCCGCCCGCAAGTTCTTTTTCCCCGGTCAGTCCCATAAAATAACATCTGTCGGCATTATATCTGGAAACCTCGTTACTTGTACATAGGATAACCTCTGTCAGGCACTGTGGGTCATTTGTCTCGTAAAGAAGCGACTCCAATGGCGGATGAACTTTAGTCTGCTTTTCTGTTGTTGTTTCTATATTGCTGATGCGATCGAGTCTGAACATCCGGTATTCTTTCCGCAAATGACACCAAGCAGATAGATACCAGTTCGGATATGAATAGGTGATACCAACTGCCTCTAAAGATCTCTTACTTTTATTCTCGTCAGCATTGGTATAATCAATTTCAATGATCAATTTATCGTTTATGCTACTCAGTATTGTCTGTAGTAAGTTTGGTAAACTCTCTCGTGCATTCCGGCTTTTATATACCGTGATGGCATCATCCATTTCATGAATGTAATTTTTATCGACAGTTCGCAACGCGGCGCGGATTTTATCCATCCCTTGACGGAAGTAATTGCTGTTTCGGGTATCGGTGAGTTGCTCGATGATCTTTTCTGCAGTAAGAAAAGCCATCGCCTCTTCCTTCGTAAACATGAGCGATGGCAATCTATAGCCTTCCACTAAAGAGTAACCGATGCCTGAATCACCGCATACAGGCACTCCTGCTTCCGACAAGGTGTGTATATCCCGATAAATGGTACGCAAACTTACTCCGAAGCGTTCAGCCATTTCAGATGCCTTGACCACCGGTCGCGACTGTAATTGTACCAGTAATGCCGATATGCGGTCGAGTCGGTTCATTCCGTTTGGTTACGCTTCGTAATACATCACTGCCCAAAGTACGCCATAGCGGTCGATGACCTCGGCATAACGTTTGGCAAAAAAAGCTTCAGCAAGTTCACATTCAATTTTTTGCGCACCTTCGATCAGTTTTGCATACACTTCTTCGGTTTGAGCTATTGAGTCGCATGCCAGCGTTAGCATGTGTCCTTTGTTGCCGAAGTTACGTTGATCATGTGGCAAAGAATCGGCGACAGCCATCGATCCTCCGGGAACTGCGATGCAACCATGCATAATCATTTGTTTGCACTCTTCGGGAATCTGCATTTCCGGAGTAGACGGCATAGAGTCATAGCGGTAGAGGTCTCCGATTTTTCCTCCCAATACATCGGCATAGAAGTTTGCAGCCTCTTCAGCCTGACCATTGAAAACGAGATAAGATGTAAGTTTCATGTTTATAAAATTTATTGTTTAACATTACAAATATATACCATACGAATGACAACTGTATGTCAGCAACTTTTTAAAATTGTAAATTACTTTATTTACGTGATTT
>JAVBSK010000173.1:0-3820 GCA_031556755.1 Bacteroidales bacterium
TTTACTTTCATAAGAAAAAACATCAAATCCGGAGTCTTCAAAATCTCCGTTAATAAATAAATTGATTTGGGCTCGCGATTGATATGGAATCGCGATCAGCAAGAATAGGATAAAGTAGAGTTTCATCATACAATCTATTTGTAAACAAAATATGTGTCTACAAAAATATGAATGTATCCATGACATCAGGTTTAATATAATCTCAATAAGGAGGATTTTTTATTCTCAATCATTTTTTTCACTCCAATGTTATCTCCCGGGGATAGTCCGGTACAAAACTGGGAGATACCTTGGGATCAGAGGTCTTGATATTGAAATAATCAGAAGTTCCACTTTGACTGAAATTCGGATAAAATCCGAATTTAATATCAATTGTTTTGAATACCAATATATTGTTACGTATCCTGATACCCAATCCAAAACCGCAATTAAAATGCTGTGAATCAAACAAATTTTTATCCGGAGTTATCCAACCGAAGTCTCCAAAAGAATAAAAAAGAAAACGAAAGCCGGCCAGATTGAACCTGGAAAACATATCGCTTTCCAAATTCACGGACAATCTTTCAACTCCCCTTGCCTCATCCCTGAAATCTCGTGTATCCAAAGTACTCACATCACTGAAATAAATGACATGATCGAACTTCCGGATCGGATTCAAAAGCCTGTTATAACTTATATTGACAAAATGCCGAAATCGGTTTCGGCCTATTTGCTTCAACGGAGAAAAATAAAGCCCCTCCAACTTAAGGACTCCTTCAAATGCTTCATCTTTGTTGAAATAAGAAGAGATGGAAGTATAAAGATAGTAATTTCCAGTCTTGAAAAAACGACCGAAAGAAGAAGTGGCAGAAGCATATAATCCGTCACTGTAATCAGAAAACTGACCATATCCTCCCTGAAAAGAAAAATTGTATCCGTGCGCAACATCTTCCGTCACACCGAAATTATGGATCAGATATTCCCTGTAATAAGCTTGCTTGTAAACACTCAATTGCGCCAGCCAAAGCCTGTTCTTTACAAATTGATAGGGTAGCAATTTGGATGTCAAGGAAATATCTCTATATTCCGGAGATTTTTGAAGATAGCGACCTGAAATAACCAGTCTCTTGATTGCATTGTCGTCTTCCAGTTTGATTGATTTTCCGAAGGTAAAAGACAATCCTTCATTGAAATCGGGAGAGATAGAATCCCACCCTACCACAACTATCTTATTGATATTTTGACTATATGCAAACTGTCCGAAATATTCAAATGAAGGTTGTATCTTCCGTTCCACGGAGAAATCCCATCGTTCCGAAGATATATTATTTAAATAAGATGTAGAAAAATCTATAAATGATCTCCGGATATTTTGATATGAAAACCCGATGCCATATCCCCAAGAGGGATCATATTGCCGTTTGTTTACAAATTCGTAGTCAATCCGAGCGCCCAATCCGAATAAATTTTTATGAAAAATTTCAACATCCGAAGATGATCTGGAAAGACTATGTATGGTAAGTCCCAAAGAAAACTTATCCTTAACAACAATAAGGACATCTACCTGATCGGAAAGAGGAACTTCTTCGACGGTGATACGGACATCATATATGTATTCCCTACCCCGCAGATAAGCTTCCGTCTCAGCAACTACCAACGGGTTCAAGGGCTCTCCTTCTTCGAATTGCAAGTTATTACGCACGGTAAACTCTTTGGTTTGAACATGTAAACTATTCAAACTCTCATTGAATTTGCTGGTTTCAACCACTGTATCAGGATGATTCAAATCTGTACCCAAGGGAGATAAAACGATAATCTTTATCTTTCGGATAATTTTTCCCGCATACGGGAGATAATCCGATTCAATCGGTTTATTTTCACCGGCTTTAACAGGGATCTGAGGTTCATCGATCAACGCATCATACAGTTTATCTCCAAACTTTAGTTTTTTAGTACGTTCCTTGAATCCTTTATAATATTGGGCGTCATCAACGAAAGCAGTATCTGAATATAGCAATTGGTTCCGGGTAGTATCTATCGACACAAAATGCTGCCCCTCTGCTTTGTGTATCATACAAAACAACAGAAACGGAACAATTATCAATCTCAGATATAACATTTCACGAATCAGAAGTAAGTCAGATTGGAAACCTTATCTTTCGTTAAAAATTCATTGGCGACTTCTAACAATTCCGATGCAGTCAATTTATCTATTTTTTCATATTGATCTTCCAGACTGTCATATTTATTTCGATGCAGGAAATTTTTCCCCATGCTCAGCGCCTTATTTTCACTGTTTTCATTCAGAATTCCCATTTGTCCCTTCAACTGTTTCTTTGCTACAAATAACTGGGAATCCGACAATTTTCGGTTACGCAATCTTCTCAATTCATTATTTATCAACAAGATACACTTATCTACGTCATTCTGGTCACATCCGAAATAAATTGAAAAAACACCGACATCCGTATAAGAACTAAGATTGGATTCGACATTATAAACCAATCCTCTTTTTTCCCTCAGGGATAGATTCAACCGACTGTTCATACCCGGTCCTCCCAATAGATTATTTAGTAAATACATGGGCATTCTTCCCTTGTCAAACATTCCGGGGGCTTCAGATCCGATCATGACATGACATTGATATGAACGCCTGTCCAAGCGGCAAATATCAAAAGACACAGTTTCAGGCGCCTTTCTTTCGGGCAAATCAACCGATACCGAAGGAATCTCATTTAAATATTTAGATGCCAGTTTGAATACTTTCTTGAAAGGGGTCTTCCCCATCGAAAAGAAAACAATATTCCGGGGAAAATAGAAATTACGGTGAAAATCCAGGAAATCCGTCCTGCCAATGCTGTTCAACATCTCCGGCTCTCCTAGTATATAATGACCCAAGTCTTGTTCCCGGAATAAAAAATTTTCAAATTCATCAAAAATCAACTCGGAAGGATTGTCTTTGTACGAATTGATTTCATCCAGGATAACATCTCTTTCTTTTACTATTTCATCTTGCGGGAAGTTGGAATTAAAAACCAGATCTGACAGCACTTCAAGCGCTCTCTCAAAATTTTCCTCCATAAAAATTGAGTATACAACTGTCTCTTCCTTAGTCGTATATGCGTTCAATTCACCTCCTACATTTTCCATCCGGTTGATGATTTCTCTCGAATTTCTTCTCAAAGTTCCTTTGAAAATCATATGTTCCAGAAAATGAGCTATCCCGAACTGATTGAGACTTTCATCCCTCGTCCCGGCATTGATAGCGAAACCACAATAAGAAACCGGAGCATCTGTCGGATAATGAATCAAACGGAGCCCGGAAAGTAACGTTTCCGATTCGTAATGCATGATATTATTTTTTATTATTTCACAAAAGTATAAATAAAAAAACAGATTGATGCGCAAGTTAGTTTAATGGATTGAAACCAAAAAATGAGATCTGCTCATATGATCCAATTGATTTTTCAGTTTTATAACGTACATTTGCCTTAAATTTGACAGATAGCTGAAAAATAAAAATCATATTATATAATTGACAATTAGCATGATACTTAAAATTTAAAAATCTATCAGCTAACCTGTCTGAACGAATGTATTCATTTGGGCAGAAGCGTAACGGCAATAAAATTTAATATAATCTCTAAAAGAAAATAAAAACATGCAACTTACAGCAAAATTAATCCAATTACTTCCGATGCAAAGCGGAACAGGACGCAATGGAGAGTGGAAAAAACAAGAATTTATAGTAGAAACAGAAGCGCAATATCCAAAAAAGATTTGTATCTCCGTTTGGGGAGATAAAATTAATGAATCCCAATTGCAAATCGGGAATATGCTG
>JAVBSK010000411.1:0-11577 GCA_031556755.1 Bacteroidales bacterium
CAAATTATCACCTTCAATGCCTTTATAGAAAGTCTTTTCAGGAATATTCATTTCGGGGTATTTCAATTTGATCGAACGTAACAAGGTCTTGTGTTTAACCTGATTCTGCGGAAGCACATCATTCTGAAAAAAGAAAACGCCAATGGAAACAAAACAAATCAATAAAATCATGGGGCGCATAATCTGGAGTAAAGAAATACCAGAAGCTTTCATCGCCAGTAATTCCAATCGTTCTCCCAAATTACCAAAAGTAATCAGCGAAGCCAGCAATATAGCCAACGGAAGAGCCAGGGGAACAAAAGAAAGGGCGGCATGAAAAAACATTTTACCCAGGAGTTCAATACCTATACCTTTTCCCACCAGATCATCCACGAACTGAAACAGGAATTGCATGAGAACAATGAACAAGCAAACACCGAAAGTCGCAAAGAATACGGGCAAAAAAGTTTCAATGATAAAAGTATATAGCCTTTTGATGCGAAACATATAACTAGGTTGGATTTTCCCGGGCAAAGATAGTAGTTTTGGTTCGGAATCCCGATACAAAAAACCAAGAATGTTTATTTGATTTAAATTCCCAACGTTCTTTTCAGTTTCTGGATTTGATTATCCCAAAGTACAATACTTTCTTCTTTCTCTTCCGGATCTGAATAGTCTGTAATCTCCAGTATAATAGCTCCCGTTAATTCATCCGTATGTATCTTGAATTCAAAAAATGCTTCCGGATTATCATCCTCGATCCATCTAAAGCGAACGGAAGAGTCTTGTTTCACCATCAACAATTCGGCATTTTCTGAAAATTTATCCCAAACAAAAGTGTATATATTTTCCCTCAAGGATACATTATCCGCAAACCATTCGGAAAGTCCGGAAGGAGTAGATAAGAAACTCCAGAGATTACTCTTAGATGCTTTATTGAAGACATATTCGAGATGAAACTTCTCTTTTCTCATGAGCGTGACAATTTATAAACGGCTACAAGGTACAACTTTATTTCGAGAACACAAACTATCCGATCTGATTAAAAGACATAGCATAATGATATAATCAAAAGATTCACATTTAAATAGATATTTTAGTTGTTTTACTAAATAATAAGATATACATTTGCACGATCTATTTATATCTCTGATATTCATGCTTTTCAAATTACGAGAATCTTTCTCAGCCAGGCTAAGTCTGTCTGTGTTGTTTTTTAGCGCGATCATTTTTATTTTCGCGTTTGTTATATTTTATTTGTTTGCCTCTGATACCATATCAAAGGACGCTCAAATGAAGGCGGAAAACACTCTTGAAATCATCAATCTCAATATCGAAAATGTACTCCGGGAAACAGAAACGGTTCCGAATTCATTGAAATGGATCATCTCAGAAGGAGGAATTCCTGCCGATTCCGCCTACTCGATTACAAGAAAAGTACTGGAAAACAATCCTGATATTTATGGAAGCGCGATTGCTTTCGAACCTAATTACTTCAAAGAAAAGGGATATTATTTTTCTCCTTATTCATACCGGGACGGAAATTCCATCAAAAGCAAACAACTGGGAAATAGAAATTACGATTATTTCACATGGGATTGGTATATCACTCCAAAAACTCTGGGAAGACCTTGTTGGAGTAAACCCTATTATGATGACGGAGGAGGACAGGAAATCATGTGCACCTATTCCGTTCCGCTCTACGACAAGAAAGGCAAATTTATCGGCATATTCACGGCAGACATCGTTTTGGAATGGCTTACGGACATGATTACCAGAATGAAACACAGCGATAAGTCCTACGCTTTCATGATTGACAAAGAAGGAACATACATCGTTCATCACAAAAAGGAACGGATACTGGCGCAAACCATTTACGAATCGGATAATAAAATAAATCCGGAAGACATCAACAAATTGGGCAGGGAAATGACTTCTGGGAAGAAAGGGTTTAAAATCATGGAGAACAATGGAGTTGAATCACATATTTATTATGCTCCGGTCTCCTCCACCCAATGGTCTTTGGCCATCGTCACACCCAAAGAAGAAATTTTCGGAGGTTTGAATCATATCAACACCATCGTTGTTCTTATCCTACTGATAGGATTAATATTTCTCTTTTTGATAACCTGGAACACAGTACGTCACATGACGCTTCCTATCATCAAGTTCGCATCTTCCGCCCGTCAGATCGCCGCCGGTAACTTCGACATCCAGCTTCCGGAAATAGATTCAAAGGATGAGTTGAAAGAACTCTCCAATTCTTTCGGGTATATGCAAACCGAATTAAAAAGTTATATCGAAAATCTTCAGAATACAACTTCTGTCAAAGAGAAAATAGAAAGTGAATTACGCATTGCCAGGGATATTCAGATGGGAATGATTCCCAAGATATTTCCTCCTTTCCCTTCCCGTCACGAAATAGACATGTATGCCGTTTTGAATCCGGCAAAAGAAGTCGGAGGAGATTTATACGACTATTTCATGGACGGAGACGATCTGTATATTACCATTGGAGACGTTTCGGGGAAAGGCGTACCGGCATCTCTGTTCATGGCAGTGGTACGTAGTTTATTCCGCGCCGTTTCAACTAACAAAAAATCTCCGCAGGAAATAGTTTCCGCATTAAATGCTTCCGTAGCAGAGAGCAATGAGTCTGTCATGTTCACGACCTTGTTTGTCGCCATATTTAATCTCAAGACCGGAAAACTGGATTATTGTAATGCCGGACACACTCCGCCCATATTGGTATCAAAGTCAGGAGAATGCACTTTCCTGGATGTAATACCGAATCTTCCCATAGGGTTATCCGACATTTTCGAATACAAGGATCAAAGCATCCTGCTGGAAGACGGAAGCTCAATTGTTTTGTATACGGACGGCGTAACGGAAGCGGAAAATGAGAATCAAATATTTTACGGCAACGAAAGATTTATCAAAAAGATTTGCTCGGAATACAACAAATCTGCTAAATCCATTCTCAAGGGAATCATCAGGGATATAGGTTTACATGTCAAACAAAATGAACCTTCGGACGATACGACTCTCGTCGTGCTTAAATACGACAAGGA
The DNA here is from genome assembly GCA_031556755.1 of Bacteroidales bacterium. Lineage (GTDB taxonomy): Bacteria > Bacteroidota > Bacteroidia > Bacteroidales > Azobacteroidaceae > JAIRVZ01. Next base: position 3,051 of record JAVBSK010000411.1, read on the forward strand.
CGGAATAAAAATAATTGACCCGGAAGAAGAACAAGAAGAAGGCGTACTTGTTATTAAAAATGAAATAGAGGAACTTGACAAAGTAAATGCATATATAGAACAACTCGGAGAAGAACTGGAATTATCTCCTACTTTGATAATGAACTTATGCCTGGCGATGGAAGAGGCGATCTCTAATATTATATTTTACGGCTATAAAGACATGGTCGATCAAAAGATAAAAATATCATCCAAAGTAGAGAATAAATTCCTTGTGTTGAAAATCAGCGATTCAGGAGTAGCGTTCGATATCACCATGCCAAAAGATCCGGACATCACTCTTCCTGTAGAAGAAAGGTCTATCGGAGGTTTGGGAATCTTCCTGATCAAACAAATTATGACAGAGGTGGAATATGAACGTATCGACGATAAAAACATTCTCACCCTGAAAAGAATAATAATCAACAAATAAACGTAATTAATATATTTCTATGAACGTAATTATTAATAAAGACGAAGAGGTTACAACAATTATATTATCGGGAAGATTGGACACCATCCATTCTCCGGGATTCGAAAAGGAAATCAATCCCTTGTTAAACGGAGACATGAAAAATATAATTATTGATTGTAAAGATCTTGTATATGTTAGTAGTTCCGGACTACGAATTTTCCTGATACTACAAAAAACATCTAATGCCAAACAAGGAAACCTGGTATTAAAAAATATGCGTGAAGAAATCCTTGAGATATTCAAAATGACAGGATTCGTTTCATTTTTCAAAATTGTATAACAACTTAGAAACAGAAACTGTCAGAAAATCATCACTGGTGTTTTTTCAAGGTAAACAGAAATTCCAGACCTCCTTTCGAATGGTTCTTCGCAACAATTTTTCCTTTGTGAAAGAGTATTGCATTCTTCACGATGGAAAGGCCTAATCCCGATCCGCCCGTATCACGTGTGCGCCCTTCATTGATCCTGTAGAATCGTTCGAACAACCGGTTCAGATGCTCTTCCGGAACCCCTTTTCCTGTGTCGTAATAGGAAAAATAATAATATTCGGAATCTTCATTGTAGTTATTGATAAAAATCTCAATATTGTCTCCTCCGTGACGTACGGAATTTTCCATCAGATTCCGGAATATAGAGTACAACAGAGTTGTATTACCTGAAACTTCCACTGATTCGGGAACATTGATATGGGTGGAAATGTGGTGCTGGGAAAAAGTTTGTTCCATATCTCCTTTCAACTCTTTAAGCAAAGGATCCAAACGCACTTTCTCTATCTTAAAACGGTCAGGAGCTTCTTCCGTTTTGGTTATCAAGCTAATATCTTGTATTAACTCAGTCAACCTGAGAATCTGTGAATACGCTTTTTCCAAAAAAGATCTGCGTTTCTCTTCCGGAATATCTTCTTTTTCCATCATTGTTTCCAGAAATCCCCGGACACTGGTTATCGGAGTCCTGAGTTCATGAGCGATGTTATTGGTCATTTCCTGTTTGATCAGACGATTTTTTTCCGCTTTAGTGATATTAGTGATCGTAACTTCAAAACTTCCGTCTTCAAAAACATAAACCTGAACATTAAAATGCCGTCCGTCTTTCAATATTTTTGTTGTAAACAACGTCTCCTCTGAAGGATTTTCCAGGTATTTCCGGATTTCTTCAAACGGTTCCGATTCAAATATATCCTCCGGATTAAAAGTAGGTTTATCGACAATCAGATTCATCAACTGTATGAAATGCGTATTAGCGTATACTTTCTTTTTTTCTTTGGTGAAGAAACAAAGTCCTTCTTCCGAATGATGAAAATGTTGCAATAATTTTTCACGCTCCAGATCGATCTGCTTTTTGTTCTCTTCCGCCTGCTTGTAAACGGAAACCACATGATGGGCAATTTTTCCCAATTCATCATCGGGAAAAGAAATATCAGTTGCAATGGTGGTGCTATTTTGAGCCGAAGCGACAAAATCTCTCAATTGAGAGATGGATTTTCCGAAACGATTGAGCAGAAAATGCAATGCAACAATCACAATCGCAAACAGGAATAAAATGAAATACAGGAACATATTATCCGATTTCAGAAAATCTTTCACCTGTATATCGTAAGGCAAAGCCACCCTGATAAAATAATTTTCGTAATGTCTTGCAAAATACAGATATTCAGTATGTGTTGTTATTGAGTTACGGATATTACTCCCATAAACTTTGATGGAAGCTTTTTTAATTTCCGGACGATCTTTATGATTTTCCAGGCTTTGATAGTCCACAAAATCATTGTCGAAAATCACTTTTCCGCTTTCTTCGACAATCGTAACCCTGATTCCGTTGGGAAACAAAGGCATTATCGCATGAAGCGAATCCACATTTTCCGGAATCAGTTTATTTTGTTTCAAATAATTATGTATAATTTTCGTGTATCCATCCAAGGTTGATTCCAAGGCTTCCGTCTTGATTTGTTTCTCCCGGTTTTGTTCCAGGACAACAATACCAACCGCAAACAGTACCAGTACAATAAAAGCGTATAAAAATGTTTTCTGCTTGTAACTCATAGCTGATTATTTTTTATTTTTTCAGGTTCAAAACAATATCCGTATCCGGATCGATTGACGATACAATTTCCGAACACACCCATTTTTTTCCGGAGGCGTGTGATGTGAACATCAACCGTGCGTTCCAGAACGTAACCATCGTCTTTCCATATCATTTCAAGAATTTTTTCGCGGGTATACACGTGCATCGGATTCCTGACCAGAAAACACAATATCTCAAATTCTTTCCGGGTAAGTTCCACCAGATTTTCGTTTACAAAAATCTGTTTCAGATTAAGATTGATTTTCAAACCCTCAACCGAGGTAAACAACTCCGTTTCAATCCTTTCTTTGGGTTCCATTCTTTTCAGTACCGCTTTGATCCTGGCTATCACCTCTTTGATAGAGAATGGTTTGGAAATATAATCGTCTCCACCAGCAGAAAATCCGGTAAGCATATCGTTTTCAGTATCTTTCGCCGTTAAAAATATAATAGGTATCCTGTTGTTTTCCCTGCGAAGTTTCTCCGCCAACCGGAATCCGGAGATTCCAGCCATCATGACATCCAGGAGGATGAGTTGATGTTTCCACGACAATATCTTCAGTGCTTCTTCTGCGGAAGAAGCTGTATCGACATCAAATCCCTCGTTTTGAAGGTTGAATTCCAATATCTCCCTGATATCGGCCTCATCATCCACTATAAGAATCTTTTGCTTTTCCATTGTGTTTTTAATACTTCAACTCAATATCCGTGTAATCACTGATTTCTTGTATGTCTTATATCTTTCCCTTCTGTCAGGTAAATCGCCGCTTCTGCAATATTCGTTGCATTGTCTCCCACCCGTTCCACATTATAAGAGATGCTGTTCACATGAATAATATTCTGTAACTCAGCAACAGACAAATCTTTTCCGGCAAAACATTCAGGTAATTTGGTTCGTATTTCCTTGAAAAAATCATCCAGTTTATCATCGAGGGCGATGGTCTTATATGCAATTGTATTGTCTTCACAGGAAAAAGCAAGAACTGCATTCTGCACCATTTTCTCCGCATGTTTCAACATTTTCTCCAACAACTTGGTGAATTCTTCAAAACCCGGAAGGCTTAGATTCGTACGACTGATGGAATGAACGACATTGAGCAGGAGGTCACCTATCCGTTCCAGATAAATTGTCATATCGTGATATGCCATAATTTTACGTAAATCAGTCGCCCGGGGAGTGAAAAGCAATATGGCATTGATTACTTCTTCCCTGATTTTAACTTCCAGTCCGTCTATCAGATTTTCATTTCTTTCCACATCATCGTAGAGTTTTTGTGCATTTTCTCCACCGGACAGTAACTTGCGTGTTATTCCTATTTGCGACAACACAATTTTCGACATCAGTTGAAAATCCGCTAACAACTGGTCTAAATATTTTGATTTGATTACATTCATTATTCTATGGGGCATTTTTAACCGAAAATTCCCGTCAGGTAATCTTCAGTCCGTTTATCTTTCGGTTTCGTAAACATTTGTTTAGTTGTATTGTGTTCCACCAGGTCTCCCAGATACATGAACATGGAATAATCCGATATGCGTGCGGCCTGGGACATATTGTGTGTAACGATCACAATCGTAAATTGTTCTTTCAACTCTAATAACAGTTCTTCGATCCTGCTGGTTGAAATCGGATCCAAGGCCGAGGTCGGCTCATCCATCAACAGCAATTCCGGTTTCAACGCCAAGGCCCGCGCTATACACAAACGTTGTTGTTGCCCTCCCGACAGGAACGAGCCTTTTTTGTTCATCGTATCTTTCACTTCATCCCAAAGCGCTACATTCCTCAGACTGGTTTCTACGATTTCATCCTGCTCTTCTTTTTTCAGCCGGATGCCATTCAACTTATAGCCGGCAATCACATTCTCGTAGATACTCATGGTCGGAAAAGGATTGGGACGCTGAAAAACCATTCCCGCCATCCGCCGGACTTCCATTGGATTCATTTTCAGCACGTTTTTACCTTTCAGTAGGATTTCTCCTGTTATCTTGATATCCGGATACAATTCATGCATCCGGTTGATCGCCCGCAACAGTGTACTTTTCCCACATCCGGAAGGCCCCATGATGGCCGTAATCGTATTCGGTTGAATACTTGCACTGACATCATTGACGGCATTTTTTCCAGGCGTATAGGATACACATACATTTTTCAATTCCAACAGTGTATCCTGAAATATTTTGTTTAATGAATTTTCCATTTACGAGCGATACTTTTTGCAGTCAAATTTAATGATAAAATAATTAAAAGTAACAAGAGGGAAGACGACCACACCAAATCCATCAAATTCGGGTCATTATAAAACTCCCAGATCAACAACGGAATAGAACTTGTCGGCTTATTGATATCCCAGTTAATCATGGAAGACCCCAGAGCGGTAAGCATCAGCGGCGCTGTTTCTCCCATCACCCTGGATATGGCCAGTATGATCCCCGTGAACATTCCTCCGAATGCGGAAGGCAATAATATTCTCAAAACAACACTGGTGTAGGACGCACCCAAGGCCAGACCGGCTTCCTTGAGAGTTCCTGGCAACATTTTCAACGTCTCTTCCGTAGAACGAATCACCAACGGCAACATCATGATGGCCAGAGCAACGCTTCCCGCCAGGGCTGAATAGGAATGCAAAGGTTTAACAATCCAAGCATAAGCAATGATTCCCACAACAATAGAAGGAGTTCCCTGGATCAGATCCGTCAAATAGCGAATCATTCCGGAGAAAAACGTATTGGGTTTTTCCGCCAGATATACACCTGCCAAGATGCCGACAGGGATGGCAATCACAATAGCTAGAGCTATTATCAATAATCCTCCGGTGATTCCATTCAAAACACCCCCTGGAATCGGCTCCAAACTCATTTTAGCCAACATTGCATCCATAGATGTCGGGGCTACCTCTGTGAACAGTCCAAAATTGAAGTGTTTATACCCTTTTTTCAATAATTCCCAAAGTATCAGGAATAAAGGGACCATCGCCAATAAAGAGAAAAAGCAAATAAGTCCATAAAAGCATTTATCCGCAAACGTACGTTTCTTTATATTCGTTGTATACTCCATTTCAATGCGCCAATACTTTATTCATAACCAGTTTTGCAATAGAATTTATTCCTGCGGTAATCAGAAATAATAACAAACCGATAGCAATCAAAGAGCTTAGTTTCAACCCATCTGCCTCGCCGAATTGATTGGCAATGATACTGGCCATCGTATTTCCCGTATCTACCAAAGATTTAGGAATATTGTTGGTATTTCCTATCAACATGGTAACAGCCATCGTTTCTCCCAAAGCTCTTCCCAAGGCAAGGATATAAGCGGCAAAAATTCCGGAACCGGCCATCGGCAGACTGACATTCCTGACGACTTCCAAACGGGTCGCTCCAAGACTGTATGCGCCTTCTTTCAGATCTCCGGGAACCATCGATATGAACTCCGTACTCAAAGAAGAGGCATAAGGAATAATCATAATAGCCAAGACAATAGATGCCGTTAAAATTCCAAAACCCTGTTCGTTCAATCCGAAAGAAACAATCAGGGGACGAAGCGTATAAAAACCCCACAAGCCATAGACTATGGAAGGAATTCCAGCCAATAAATCCACGATGGAGCTGACAATGGAGGCTACTTTCTTTCCTTTGAAATATTCTCCGTTGAACAAAGCGACAGGCAATGAAAACGGGATACAAAACAACAAAGCCAATAAAGCCGTCAGTAATGTTCCGGAAATAAAAGAGAGCGCTCCGTATTTTTCCGATCCTTCCCGTGGATTCCAATCAGAGGAAGAGACAAAATCAATCACTCCGAAACGTTCGAATGCATCCAATGACTGTCCAATCAAGGCATAAAGCATTCCTGCCGCCAGGAGCAAAACCAGACAGGCAGCAATAAACAGGAGTGATTTGAATAGTTTGTCCAGCATATTCTTCTACTAAATTCTGATTTCTTTCACCAAAACTTTTGCATTTTCCAATGCTTTTACCGAAAGCGGAGCATAGTGAATTTTACTTGCGACCTCTTGCCCTTCCGGACTGATAACATAATCCAACAATCCAACCAAGGCATCAACCTGAGCCTTAGTTCTGTTATTGTATGCCTGATTCTTATAAACAATGATCCAGGTAAAACAACTGATAGGATAGGCGTTCGGATCGGAAGAATTGGTAATCATCGTCCGCATATCAGAAGGAAGATCTACATTGGCAGCAGCAGAAATAGTTTCCGAATTAGGAACCATAAAATTACCGGCGCTGTTTTGCAAAGATGCAATCGGGATGTTCAAAGACAAGGCATACTCGGAACCTATATATCCTATCGCACCTTCCGTTTGGGAAACAGCACCTGCAATGCCCGGATTACCTTTGGAAGCGATTCCCTCCGGCCATTGTAATGACTTCCCAGTTCCCATTTTCGAAGCCCATTCACGACTTATTTTAGTCAGATAATCCGTAAATACATAGGTGGTACCGCTACCATCGGAACGGTAAACCGGAGTAATCGTTTTATTGGGAAGATTCAAGTCCGGATTGATTGCCTTGATTACGGCATCGTTCCACTTTGTGATTTTTCCCAGATAGATATCTGCGATTATTTCACCTGTCAACTTTAAACCCTTGACATCTTTCAGGTTATATGACAAAACAACGGCGCCCAGGCAAGTCGGTATATGAACCACATCCCCTCCCATATCTTTCATCTCATTTTCCGAGAGAAAAGCATCCGAAGCCCCGAAATCGACAGTTTTATCCTTCAGGCTACGAATCCCCCCTCCGCTTCCGATACCTCCGTAATTCACCCGGTTTCCTGTTTTTTCCCCATATGATTTAAAAACGATATTATAGAACGGCAGAGGGAAAGTCGCCCCTGCTCCCGACAAGTCAACTTTTTCCGAAGATGATTGGGTTTCATTCTTTGCTCCCTGCTTGCAAGCGCTTAGGACAAGCGTTGCTATCATCAAAAAGAATACTGTTCGTTTCATTTTTTAATTTTTAAGTATTTTATAGTAAGTTCCTTATTTTTCGTTACAAAGGACTTTATAATTTATGACATTGTTATTTCAAAAAAATTACGATTTTGTTACGTTTTATCTATAACTGAAGAAGAATGTTCAGGTAAGCAAAATAACCTCGCTCATTTTGAGACCTATCCGTTTCAAACACACGCACATATTTGAAATTAGGAGCGATCTTTATTTGTTTCAGAGGTTGGTATTCAAATCCGGTAATTAACATTTCATCCGGATATAATGCATCCGCCTCTCTTTTGTTATAATCGATATTATCATATCTTCCGAATATTTTCCACTTTTTACAAACAGGAATATCCCCATAAAAAGAATATCCGTAGCAATCATTCCCTTCTATAAATTGGCTATCACTTTGATAATTATATTCTCCTCCTAAAGAAAAATACTTACACTTATAACCGGAAAAAAGTGCTAAAGTTTTTTGATCCGAAATATTTTCCCCATCAATGGCGGATTGCTGATATACATCTCCATACAGGCGAAAAATCAAATCAGTAATGGGATTCAGGGTCAGACCTAAACCACAACGATATTTACTATCTTTATTCAGGTTCCGATATCCTTCCCCATTTGTAAAACTAAAATCCGCAGCAATCCATGGGACAAACTGATACTCCGCCGTAACCCCCAGATCCGCACTCGGTCCTAATTTATATAAATCCTGAAAAGTCTGGGAGATATAACGGTATCCATAGAATTTTTCCTGTAAACCAAATTGCAACAAGCTGATCAATCCGCCATTGATGGTAAATCCCTTGTCTTTCCATGTCAGTTGTGCATTCTTCAGGTATACCTCCCTTCTTTGAGAAGTCATAAAAGTTTCCGGAGGAGATACTGCAGCATCAATAAGCGCCCGACCCGTTAAAGTCGGAGACAACCTGAATTGATATCCCAGATACGCCCTGTTCAATTCAAAACCGGACAAGTCTTTTTCTTCTCCGAGACCTGCATGATA
>JAVBSK010000274.1:0-2797 GCA_031556755.1 Bacteroidales bacterium
CCTTGGTAATAAATTTTCCAGTAGAGCTATGATGATCTTTGTGACAACATTGGGATGTATCCTTTTGTTATTGGCTATATTTGTTCCAACCTCTAACGTAATCAATATTGCAGGTTTACTGGGAAGTGAAACTGCCGTACAAATACCTATCAATATCGTATTCTTGATTTTGTGCGGACTTTGCACATCTATCATGTGGGGAGGTATTTTCAATCTTGCCGTAGAAGGATTGGGAAAATATGTGGCTGCCGCATCAGGAATCTTTATGGTAATGGTGTGTGGGGGAGGAATCGTTCCTTTGATTCAAGGATTTATAGCCGACAAAGCAGGATATTTGCCCAGTTATTGGGTCATGTTTGTCTGTGTAGGTTACATGTTGTTCTATGCATTGATCGGGTGTAAGAATGTAAATAAAAATATTCCGGTCAAATAATTATAAAATAACTAATTAACAATAATAATCAATGCCTGGTAATGACCTTACCGGGCATATTTAATCATCAAGCTATCATGGATACATTGAAAATCAGAGAGAAATTTAAATCGTTGTACGGAACAGAAGGTGCGTTGTATACTTCTCCCGGTCGTATAAATATCATTGGTGAGCATACCGACTATAATGGAGGATTTGTACTACCGGGTGCTATTGATAAAGCTATGTATTGCGAAATCAAGCCAAATGGAACAAATAAGGTTCGCGCTTTCGCGCTGGATTTGAATGAAACTTGTGAATTCGGTTTGACAGAGGCGGATAAACCGGCTCAACAATGGGCATGCTATATCTTCGGTATGTGTCGTGAAATGGATAAAAAAGGAAAACCGGTACAAGGATTTGATACCGTATTCGCCGGAGATGTTCCTCTTGGAGCTGGAATGTCCTCTTCCGCAGCTCTGGAAAGTTGTTTTGGATATGCCCTGAATGACATCTTTGAACTCGGATTTACCCGTATGGAAATTGCCTTGATGGGTCAACAAACCGAGCATAATTATTGCGGAGTCAAATGCGGTATCATGGACCAGTTTGCATCCTGTAATGGAAAGGAAGGTTATCTGATGCGTTTGGACTGCCGTTCTTTGGAATTCGAATATGTTCCTTTCAATCCAACAGGCTATAAAGTCGTTTTGATCAATACTTGCGTTACTCACAATCTGGCGGGCGGGGAATACAATAAACGTCGCGCTTCTTGTGAAAGAGTCGTTGCTGCAATTGCTAAAAGGCATCCGGAAGTAAAATTATTGCGTGATGCCAATTTGGATTGGTTAAAAGAAGTCAAAGCTGAAGTAAATCCTATTGACTATATGCGCGCTGAATTTGTAATAGAAGAAATTCAACGTTTATTGGATGCCTGTGCAGCTATGGAAAAAGGAGATTACGAAACTGCCGGTCAGAAGATGTACGAAACTCATGAAGGATTGAGTAAAAAATATTGGGTAAGTTGTCCTGAATTGGATTTCTTAAACATTATGGCAAAGGAATGCGGAGTAACCGGTTCCCGAGTAATGGGAGGAGGTTTTGGTGGATGTACGATCAACTTGGTGAAAGAAGAATTACATGATTCATTTCTGGAAAAAACTAAAAAAGCTTACTTCAATGAATACGGTATCGAAGTGAAAATTTATGATGTTGTAATCAAAGACGGAGCACGGAAAATCTAGGCGAGATTCTTAAAAAATTAAAATAATGAAAGAACTAAGAACTAAAAAATGAGAAGTCTGCTTTTTATATTTTAGTTCTTGGTTCTTAATCTTTTATGTCTGAATATATGTCTACTGCTTTTTATCAAAATCAAGAGAAATTTTTTGTATCAGTCGATTGCATTATCCTCGGATTTAAAAATAACGAATTGAAAGTACTGGTATCTAAAAGAAGATTTGAACCTTTGAAAGGAGGTCGTTCCCTGATGGGAGGTTTTGTCCGATCGGGAGAAAGTATCAATGAAGCTGCTGAAAGAGTCATTGAAGAATATACAGGACTTAAAGGATTATTTATAGAACAAGTAGGTGCTTATGGAGATGTGACCCGAGATTTAGGAGAACGGGTAGTTTCCATTGCATATTATGCTTTGATTAACATAGAATTGTTTAATGAAGATCTCTGTAAAACCCACAATGCCAAATGGATCGATATCAATGAAATCGGAGAATTGGTATTCGACCACAATCAGATGCTAAAAGATACCATTAAAATTTTACGTCGCAGGGCTGCAACCCGCCCCATCGGATTCAATTTATTACCGGAAAAATTCACTTTGCCTCAATTACAATTCCTGTATGAAGCAATATATCAAACGCCTTTGGATAAACGTAATTTCAGAAAAAAGTTGCTAATCATGGATATTCTGGAAAAACAGGAAGAAAAAGATAAATCCTGCTCTAAAAAAGGCGCTTTTTATTATACGTTCAATAAGGAAAAATATGATAATCTGTTGGAAGAAGGATATTTCTTTTCTCTGTAATCCTTTAGGTGGTAATATTCTCCTGGACAATAGTGTCTGAAACCACAACAGATTTTTGATCGCTTGCAAATACAGTAAAATACTGTTTTTTAATCTTTTACGAGGTTTTAAAACATAAAAAGGAGATTCTTTTTGCAGTAATCACCTGCCAAAAGTTTGCCATTTGCATTTGGATGTAATATATACGAACTCCTATGCATAATGATTAAAAAAAACGAAGCATTGCTGTCCCATTAAAATCTAAAATAGCTCTTTGAAATATTTGAAATTTAGTTAGTTACGGAGATTTTCGGAGCGCGACGATTTCAATTTATAGCTTTGCAACTAATAACAAAAGTTGC
>JAVBSK010000369.1:0-7104 GCA_031556755.1 Bacteroidales bacterium
GGGAAGATTCGTACCCGTTCATATGATGATAGTTCCGGAAATAAACGATATGTGACTGAGATATGGGGAGATACGATGGAGTTATTGTCTGCCAGACCGGAAGGTCCGGGAGTTTCTCATACTCCGGATAATGCATCTTCTCCTGTTGAGAATAATAACAGGCAAGCGGCTTCGTTTCAACAACCCGCTTCCTCTGTACCTGATGAAAGCGGTAATGACGATTTGCCATTCTGAAAAAGTAGAGGATATCTTGACAGATTGAATCGGTACACGGAATGTACGGAGCAAAAAAAAAATAAGAATGCTGATTTTTGATACATATTTATCCGGTGTATTCCGTGTGCCGAATTTAGATCTTTGTGATACATTTCTGCTTATAACTTAATATTAATAGACCTTGGATTCGGACAGTTCATTTTTATTTAATCACATTTTAGGTGTCTTCTGGACGCCATTTTCCACAGAGTCGATTATCATCCTTGTGATCGCATTTTTCTTTCTTCTTTTTTCCGGGTTTATTTCCGGAGCGGAAGTTGCATTTTTTTCTTTGAGTCCGGAAGATCGGAAAAAACAGGAAGAAGAGGAAATCTCCTCAGATAAAATAATCAGGAACCTGATGAAGCATCCGAATCGCCTTCTTGCTACATTTCAGATCTTGAATACATTTTCCAATCTGGCTATTGTTGTTCTGTGTACTTATGTTTTCGACCAGGTGCTGAGTTGTTCTGAAAATTCCTGTTCGGTATTTGTCGTTGAATTATTGTTGTTGGGTGTTGGTATTTTGTTATTTGGAGAAATAGCTCCTAAAATGTATGCACAAGGCAAAGCTTTAAAATATGCCAGGAGAGCGGCTCCTTTTTTGAATGTATTGGAATATTTATGCCGTCCTTTTTCTGGCTTTTTGTTGAAAATCACCCGTCTGGCACATGGTTTTTTTTGAAAAAAGAAATATGATGTTTCTGTCGAAGAACTATCTATAGCTTTGGATATGGGCTCGGAAGATATGATAGAAGAAAAAGAGATGTTGGAAGGTATTATTAATCTCTACAATAAAACGGCGGTGGAAATAATGACTTCCCGTTTGGATGTGTCGGACATCGATATCAATTCGGATTTCAAGCAGGTGCTTGATTTTGTTATTGATATGGGATATTCGAGAATGCCTGTTTATTCGGGAACTCAGGATAATATCAAGGGGATTTTATACATCAAAGACTTACTTCCGTATATAGATAAGACAAAAACTTTTCGCTGGCAATCATTGGTACGTCCTGCTTTTTTTGTCCCCGAGACAAAAAAAATAGATGACTTATTGGAGGAATTCCGGAAAAATAAGATTCATATGGCTGTCGTTGTAGATGAATTCGGAGTAACTTCCGGAATTGTTACCCTGGAAGATATTCTGGAAGAAATTGTGGGGGAAATTGAAGATGAATATGATGATGACCAGCAGAAATTTGAAAAACTTGCGGACGGATCTCTCGTTTTTGAAGCCCGGATCTCTCTTTCGGATTTTTTCAAGTTGACGGGAATAGATTCATCCGAATTTGAAAAACAAAGCGAAGAAGTTGAAACCCTGGCTGGCTTGATCTTGGAATTGAAAGGAGCTTTACCCCAGAAAGGTGATGTGATTAAGCATAATACTTATCGGTTCGAAATTTGTGAAATAAACGATAGGAGAATTCTAAAGGTCAGATTCTATGTCGAATAAAGAGAATATAAAGATACAGGGAAGAGAATTATTTCTTTTATTAGCTGTCTCTTTCATTGTGCTTTTCTCCTGTACTCCTGATTATACTCCGAAGCCTGAAGGTTATTTCAGGATAGATTTGCCGGAAAAACATCAATATCAACGAATTGAAAATTATCCTGATTTTAGTTTCGAAATATCCGATCTGGCGAAAATGGAGTCTTTGCAGGAAGGAGATACAAACCGATGGTTCAATATCGTTTATCCCTTGTTCAATGCAAAAATATATTGCACTTACCTTCCGGTAACGCCGGCTTCATTGTCTGAAGTTTCGGAAGATAGCCGCAAACTGGTTTATCGTCATGTGGTGAAAGCGGAATCCATTGAAGAAAAGTCTTACGAAAATCCCGGCGAACAGGTCTATGGACTCATATATACCTTGAGAGGTAATGTCGCTTCACCGATTCAATTTGTGTTGACAGACAGTGCACGGCGTTTTTTCCGGGCTTCATTGCTTTTTAATTCACAACCTAATCAGGATTCCATCGCCCCGGTACTGAATTATATCGATAAGGATATCAAACGCTTGATTGAAAGTTTCTATTGGAAAAGAGATAATAACTAAGAAACTGTTTGAGAATTTTTCATCAGGTCTTTTTTCTAGATTCTTAGTTGGTTTGAGTATTTGATTTTGAAAAAATAGTGGGCTATTTGACCTGAATCAAAGGCGCAAAGCAGTAAAAAAGAACAAGAAAAAGCATCAGTTTCAGATTTAATATATTGCTTGTAAATTTTTAAACAGTTTCTTAATAGATATGGATCAAATATTTTATCTGGTCGGGATTATTGTCCTGATGTTTTTTGCCTCCCGTGTCATGTCGAAAGTAAAACCTGCCAACGGAGAAAAGAAAGGAAAAATTTTTCCGGCAAGGGAAATTGCCAACGATAAATTGATTGTTGTAGAAAATGTTGAACAAGAGCAGCTTGAGATGGTTTTGAAAGCCTTTTGCAAGATGTATAACGATGATGCTTATACTGTTCTGCCCCGATTGATTACTTTGTCCGGCAAACAGTTTGGAATCACATTTCCTTATGACGACCACCTGGAAGTTGTTTGTTACCTGGTAAATTATTTGAATTATCCGGTAGAGACCCGATGGAATGCAGAGGTTACGGCTTGGGCTACGGTCACACAAGAAGAGTCGTTTAATGATGTGAACCTGACAGGAAAAAGAATCAAGATGTTTTGCTTTGCTGACGGACAAAATGGATGTGACAATGTTCACATCGTAACAGATGATAATGCGGCTTTTCAGATTAATCTGGATTCCACAATAAAACCTCTTGAAACGTCAGTGGTGTCATATACGGAGCCGGTACTGCAAGTGCTTGATTTGAGGGAAATGAAGTTCCTTGATTTCAATTGAACTGATTTGTAATAAATACAAATAAATATCTGATATATAACTTATGACCAATCAAATGAGAGTTCGGTTTCTGAATTATACAGATGGAATATTGAACTCGGAAACCTTAACCCATGAACCGGTAAATATCTTGTGCCGTGAATCTCAACGGGTGGAATTGGATTCCCTGTCGGAATACATAACCGTTGAGAATATCTTCAATATAGTGAACTTTTTCCGGATGGATGATGGTAGATATGAAGCAGAACTGATTGTACTCGAACCCGATTATCTGATTGATATCAGTTCCTTGTCCGAGTGTTTCAAACCTTATGGAAACCATCCCTTGAACTACATGTTGGGTCGTTTTCGTATTCCGGAAAATACCCGGCATATTTTGCTGGGAAATACGGCGAATTTCTTCATCGATGCTTTGGTAAACGATCATGATGCAGATTATGCTTCCGTTTTGAAAAAACTTTTCAAAATCTCTCCCTTTGAATTTACCGCATGTGAGGATTTGCAGGATCCAAAGATGGAAAAGGAATTTTTCAAAGCATGTCACGTGCAGTTTGCAAATATCCGATATATATTGGAACAAAAATTTCCACAAGAAAATATCAATCCGGAAAAAATAGTGCTGGAACCTTCTTTTATCTGTAATACCTTGGGTTTACAGGGGCGTTTGGATATCATGTTGCAGGATTATACCGCCTTTGTGGAGTTGAAATCAGGTAAGGGGATAGAAGACTTCCGTACGCGACAATACATGCAGTCCTGCTCCAATCATTATTCTCAAATGATTCTTTATCTGGCCGTTCTGGAATATAATATGGATGTAAAGGAGGAAGAGATACGTTCTTATCTGTTGTATTCCAAATATCCGGTTTTGTCCCGGGAATCTCATTCAAAGGAGCATTTGAGAAAGATTCTTCTTCTCCGGAATGCAATTGTGGCGATAGAATATGCCATACAACGGAAAAATGATTTGGAATATACCCAAAGCATTTTTAATCGTATTACTCCGGAAAAACTCAATATAGCAGGAATGACAGGTAAATTTTATGACTATTACCTGCGACCGCAGATAGATAAATTCAGGATGATGCTGCTTGCTTTAAGTCCCTTGGAACAAACCTATTTTTTCAAAGCATATACATTTATAGTGAAAGAACTCTGGCTTTCTAAAGTCGGAGAAAAAGAATATGAAGGCGTGAAACGGGCTAGTAATCTTTGGGCAGCCTCATTTGTTGAAAAACTTGCGGCGGGAGAGTTACTGTATGACCTGAAAATAGAGGATAATCAAGCCTCTTCCGAAGAACATTTTGTGACGTTTGCCATTCCTGTGTATGAAGAACTCTATTTGCCTAATTTCAGGACGGGAGATGCTGTCGTTTTGTATGAGAGAAATAAGGATGGGGATAATGTGAACAACAGACAGGTGTTCAAAGGAGCAATAGAGTCATTGGATAATCAGCGGATAAAGATCAGGATACGAGCTCGTCAACGCAACCTGGATGTGTTGCCGGAAGATACCGTATATGCAGTGGAGCACGATTATCCTGATACTGTTTTTAACGGAATGTTTGCATCGCTTTATTTATATATGCAGGCCAATCAGGAGCGAAGAAACTTGCTCTTGGGACAACGTAATCCGGACGCTCAATCATTGCCGGATAGCTTCGATACGCCGGATGATATTTCAAAAGTTGTAGCTAAGGCGATGTCGGCAAAAGATTGCTTTCTGTTGTTAGGTCCTCCAGGTACGGGAAAAACATCGCTGGCTCTGAAGGGAATGGTAGAAGCTTGCCTGCAAAAAGAAAATAACACCAGTATTTTGTTGTTGGCTTATACCAATCGCTCTGTTGATGAGATCTGTAAAGCGTTGATGGATATCAGTATAGATCTTCCGTTCATCAGAATTGGAAGTGAATTAAACTGCGCCGGAGCATATCGGGATAGGTTATTAGACAGGAGAATCAGGCATTGTACTCGCCGGAGTGAAGTGAAAAAAGTACTTTCTCAATCTCGTGTTTTTGTCGGAACAATTGCTTCGGTAATCCTCAAGCCGGATTTGTTTTCTTTGAAACAATTCGATATCGCAATTATTGATGAAGCAGCACAATTGCTTGAACCCCATTTGATGGGAATCTTATCCGCGAAAAATAAGAACGGAGAAAATGCGATCAAGCGTTTTGTGTTGATAGGAGATCACAAACAACTTCCAGCCATTGTATTACAATCGCAAAATGAAGCAAAAACCGCTGATATATTGTTGATGAATGCGGGTATTACCGACTTTAGCAATTCTCTGTTCGAACGTCTTTATTACAGGTATGAACAGGTTGCTTTGTCTCATGCGTACGATCAATTGACGAAACAAGGCAGAATGCATCCTGAAATCTCGTTCTTTTCTTCTTCTTTTTTCTACAATGGAAGATTAAATATTGCCGGATTGGAACATCAGTTGACGGAACTGGAGCAGGAATGTGTCTCTGAAAATGAATGGGATAAACTAGTGTATTCCAGTCGATTGGCGTTTATTCCTTCACGAAAATCAAAAAAAGATAAGTCGGATAAAGTGAATCACCAGGAAGCGGAACATGTAATAGCGATTGTGGATGCCATATACCGGAGGGACCCTGAACATTTTCAGCCGGAAACCATAGGAGTCATAACTCCATACCGGAACCAAATGGCCTTGATAAGGACAAAGTTACAGGAAAAAGGTATTCCTGCTTTTCCGGAAATCATGGTTGATACCGTCGAAAGATTTCAGGGGGCTCAAAAAGATGTTGTTATATATTCATTCTGTCTCAATGCGGATTGGCAACTGGAAACTTTGCCTAATCTGATGTTTGATGGTAATTGTCATGTGGATAGGAAGTTAAATGTGGTACTCACCAGAGCCCGCAAGCAATTGTTTGTAACCGGAAACCCTATTTTATTGAACCGAAACCCTTTATACGCCTCTTTATTAGAATATATTGAGAAAAAAAGCAAGGACAGAAGCCTTAAAAAAGCGCTCTTGTGAAGCAGGCGAGCATTCATAACAAGTATTTTACTTAAATTTACTTCTTAAAAATTTTTTTTTGGTAAATAATTATAATACTTTTGCAAAACGTTAATGAATTTACTTAGAATATACTTATAATATAGAAAATCTTCATAAACATACCGTGAAAATGTTTCTTGTTTGATACATGCGCTTCAAAATTAATGATTTGTAATTGTCTTTATGCTAGAAATATCGTTGATTTATGGGATGTTGGGAAATAATTGAATTTACTGTCCGTTTTACAACTGAGTATGTAGCGGTTCAATAATAAAAACAGAAATAAATTTACAATCAAACTAAATTTTTAAACAAACACAAATTTTATTTTATGGAAGCGAAAAAGAAAAAAAGAGAAGGAAAAAGATCTCGTGGAGTTTCTGCCGGTATTATCATTGCCTGCTGCTTTGTATTGGCATTTAGTATTTATACATGGATTTTGGGAGCTCCCGAAAATTTCGTGAACAATGATCCGAATAACCACCCGCTACCAGGTAACATGTTGGGAACGGTTTATAAAGGAGGATTTAACGTTGTGATCGTAATCACACTTCTTTTGACGGTTTTGGCATTAAGCGTTGAACGTGCATTCGCAATCAGCAAAGCAAGAGGAAAAGGAAACCTGATTAATTTTGTTTATGACGTAAAAGAACAATTGGAAAAAGGTGATATGAAAGCTGCTGACGCTCTTTGTTCGAAACAAAAAGGTTCTGTAGCCGCTGTTGTAGCCGCAGGTTTGAAGAAATATGAAGATATGGAAAAATCGACTGATACGGAATTAAGCAAAGAACAATAACTGTTGGCTATCCAGAAAGACATCGAAGAAGCCACAGCTTTGGAATTACCTTGTATGGAACAAAACTTACCTGTTGTCGCTACTATCTCTACATTGGGAACATTGTTCGGATTGTTGGGAACTGTATTGGGTATGATCCGCTCTTTCTCCGCTTTGG
>JAVBSK010000075.1:0-4709 GCA_031556755.1 Bacteroidales bacterium
GACAGGTACTCCTCCTCGCAAGGGTTGGGAAGAATTTTATAAACTCGGATGAACAGGCGGGGATTTTAGCCGAAGAAGCGTATTATTCAACAGCTTTATCTTTGCTTGGTTATCAGGCTATAGGAGAAAAAAGGATAAACACTTTTCCTGAGAATATAAACTGAATTACCTGAATCATAAAGAAATAAACAAAAATTAAATGATATATAGATGAAAAAAATAATAATTCCCTTACTGCTTTTATTCACGGCAATCTCTTTGTTTGCACAGGTAGAGCTTCATCCGATGTTCAGCGATAATATGGTTTTACAACGCAAGACGGATGCTCCGATTTGGGGGAAAGCAAGTCCGGGAAAGCAAGTCAAAGTAGTTACATCCTGGAATAAAAAAGAATACAAAACCGAAGTAACAAGCGATGGTTCCTGGAAAATAAAAGTACAGACTCCGGCAGCAGGAGGTCCCTACTCCATCTCCATTTCTGATGGAAAAGAAATCAAACTAAACAATGTAATGATTGGTGAAGTGTGGATTTGTTCCGGACAGTCCAATATGGAAATGCCATTGGCGGGATGGGGTCAAGTCAACAACTTCAAGGAAGAAATAGCGGCAGCCAATTATCCGCAAATAAGATTGTTGCATGTAAACAAAGCTACCAGCAACCAACCCGAATCAGACCTGAAAGTTCGGGACGGAGGATGGCAGGTTTGCTCTCCGGAAACAGTCGGTTTGTTTTCATCGGTAGCTTATTTCTTTGGTCGAGACCTGAATCAGAATCTTCATGTGCCCATAGGATTAATTAGTACATCCTGGGGAGGTACTATAGCCGAAGCATGGACCAGTGGAGAATCTTTGGAAAATATGCCGGCTTTCAAGGACGCGGTGAAAAAAGTGAAAACCGCACCCAATGAAACACAAGCTGAGTATGAAGCCAAATTGAAAGCCTGGGACATTCAATTGATACAAAATGATGAAGGCTATAAAGATAATAATCCTGTTTGGACAGATGTTAATGTGGATGACAGCGACTGGAAGAAAATGTCAGTACCCAGCATTTGGGAAGACCGGGGATTGAACGGTTTTGACGGAGTTGTCTGGTTTCGTTATACATTGGATATTCCGGCAAATTTTCAGGGACAAGATTTGGAATTAGGTTTGGGAACAATTGACGATTGGGATATAACTTATTTCAACGGAAAACAAATCGGAGCTTCCAACAATCGCTCTACACCAAGAGTTTACACCATCCCCGGAGACATGGTAAAGACAGGTAAAGCCGTTATTACAGTTAAGGTAACGGACACAGGTGGCAATGGTGGATTTTACGGGGAAAACGCGATGTATCTTTCAAAGATAAATAACCAGCAGGAAACCATTTCCTTGGTTGGCGATTGGAAATATAAAACAACCGTGGACTTTGCAACTTCTCCGAGAAGACCTAAATCACCCAATGATCCGAACAGAGCTACGGTGCTTTACAACGCGATGCTTCATCCTATTATTCCTTATGCTATCCGTGGCGCTATTTGGTATCAGGGAGAGGCTAACGCTAACCGGGCAGCTCAATATGGTGAATTGCTTCCGTTACTGATCCGCGACTGGAGAAAACAGTGGAATAGTGATTTTCCTTTTTATTTCGTTCAATTAGCTAATTTCAGGGCGATGAAACCTGAACCAACGGAATCAGAATGGGCAGAACTTCGCGAATCTCAATTGAAGACCTTGAATCTGGAAAATACGGGCATGGCAGTAACAATTGATATAGGTGATGCAAAAGACATTCATCCGAAAAACAAACAAGATGTAGGGTTACGTTTGGCGTTAGCAGCAAGGGCGAATACTTATGGACAAAAGATAGCTTATTCAGGTCCCATATATAAAGGTTACAAGATTGAACAAAATAAAATCAGGATTTATTTTGACCATACCAACGGAGGCTTAAAAACCAAAGACAATCAAGCTTTGAAAGGATTTGCCATAGCCGGTTCCGATCATCGCTTTTACTGGGCGGATGCTGTGATTGAAGGAAATGAAGTCGTTGTTTCTTGTCCTCAGGTTGAGTTCCCTGTGTTGGTTCGCTACGGTTGGGCGAATAATCCCGATTGCAACTTATACAATGGAGCAGGATTACCTGCGAGTCCTTTCCGAAATTAATACGGATGAAAGATATTATTATTACAGGGAAGAAAATTGTCCGGGAATGCTGGATATTGGCAGGCTGTTATTTGGTAGCAAATATAGTGAATGTAATAGCCATCGCTTCTTATGACACTTCTTGGTGCGAAATATTCTCCATGCAGGGTTATATCGTAATATTCTCCCTTGCTATTTATCTTTTGGTCGGAATAATCCGGCTTATTATCAGGTTATTTACACTTAAAAAGAAATAAAATGAAAAAGACAACTTTATTGAGTTTGCTATTTTTAACAAGTTTTGTTATGATGCATGCAGCAGAACCCCAGTGGGTCTCCCTTTTCAACGGTAAAAACCTGAACAACTGGAAAGTTGTATATGGTAAGGCTACTTATAAAGTAGTAGACGGTGCAATTGTCGGTTATGTAACCACGAAGAGTCCGGACAATACTTTCCTGTCGCCCAAAGGCGAGTATGGAGATTTTATTTTGGAATTTGATTTCAAAGTAGATGATGCGCGTTTAAATTCGGGAGTACAATTCCGTTCTATCTGTGATAAAAAAATCAAGAATGGTGTCATGTTTGGTTATCAATTTGAAATTGACCCAGCCAAGAGAGCATGGACAGGAGGCGTGTACGATGAAAAACGGAGCTTGTGGCTTTACCCGCTGAGTATGAATCCCGCGGCACAAAGCGCATTCAAAATCGGAGCATGGAACAAGGGGCGTATCGAAGCGATCGGCAATTCAATCCGTACATGGGTGAATGAAGTTCCTTGCGCTGATTTGATCGACAATCAAACCTTGTCCGGTATTTTTGGCTTACAGGTGCATGCGACCAAAGATGCCGAATTGGAGGGGAAAACAATCAGCTGGAAAGATATCCGCATTTGTACCAAAGATGTGAATCAGTTCCGCACACCGGAAAATAATAATATTCCGCAGGTGAATAACATTGCAAATACGATTTCGGCAAGAGAACAAGCCGAAGGTTGGAAACTTCTTTGGGATGGAAAAACCACTAATGGTTGGCGCGGAGGCAAATTAACAACTTTCCCGGCTAAAGGTTGGGCTATCGAAGATGGTATTTTGAAAGTGGTTAAGTCAACCGGAGGCGAATCTACGAATGGAGGAGATATTGTTACTACCCAAAAATATAAAAATTTTGAACTAATCGTTGATTTCAAGATAACTCCGGGAGCCAACAGCGGCGTTAAGTATTTTGTTGATACCGAATTGAACAAAGGAGAAGGCTCTTCTATCGGTTGTGAATTCCAGATTTTGGATGACGATTTGCATCCAGATGCAAAGTTAGGAGTCGCAGGTAACCGTAAATGCGCCTCTCTTTACGATTTGATTCCGGCGCCGGCAGAAAAACCAATGAAAAAGGACGGTTGGAATACAGCGCTTATTAAAGTGAACGGTACACATGTTGAACATTGGTTGAATGGAGTAAAAATGGTAGAATACGAACGTTCTAATCAAATGTGGCGCGCTTTGGTCGCTTATAGCAAATATAAAGACTGGCCCGCTTTTGGTGAAGCTGTGGAAGGTAATATCTTGCTTCAGGATCATGGTGATGAAGTGTGGTTCAAAAATGTGAAGATTAAAGTTAAATAATATGCCAATGTGCCAATATGCCAATGTGCCAATGAATTCAATTAGCACATTGGCATATTAGCACATTAATTCATTGTTATATTATCACCATCAAAGACCCCACAGAGATAATCACCCACAATATCACTCCTAAAATTACTGGTTTTATCCCGACTTCCTTGATTGCTTTGATAGAGAGGGTGCTTCCTATCAAAAACAATGTAATCGAAAGAAGTTTATGCGAAATAACGGATATTCCCTTTAAAAGAATAGCCGGGACAGGGAGATAAGCGCTTATGCACATAGCCACGATAAATAAAAAGATGAAACAGGGGATGTAAATTTTTTTTTGTATCACTACTTCTGAATATAAAAATCGAAACGATTGAAAGCGGGATGATCCACAAAGCCCGGGTCAGTTTAACCATGGTTGCTATGGCTAAGGCTTCCTGTCCGTATTCGGCTCCGGCGCCTACGACAGAACTGGTGTCGTGGATGGCACTAGCTGCCCACATCCCGAACTGGCTTTGGGTCAGATTCAATAAATTCCCGATAGGAGGAAATAAAAACAACGCTACGGCATTCAATGTAAAAACCACGGCAAGGGAAATCGAGGTTTCATTTTCGTTGGCCCTGACAATGGGTGAAATTGCCGCGATTGCGCTTCCTCCGCAGATTGCGCTTCCGGAAGATAATAAATAAGACAGTTTGGGTGGAAGTTTCATCCAGCGTCCCAAGAGACAGCCGACTAACATAACTCCTGTTACGGACAGAATTGTAAAGATGATACCTTCAGTTCCGGTTTTAAAGGATTCATGAAGGTTGATTCCAAATCCTAAACCCACAACTGAGGCTTGTAACAAGTATTTGGATATTTTTTTTGTATGCTTTGGATAAGAGGAAGGGAAAAATAATGCAAAAATAATTCCGGCTAAAGGGGCGATTGCCGGAGAGAAAAAACAAGAAGTGATAACAAGTGC
>JAVBSK010000103.1:0-4944 GCA_031556755.1 Bacteroidales bacterium
AACCGTATCAATCCAGTTTTTCAGATATAAATAATATTCTATTGATTTCAAAGGATATGGATTTTGCATTTCAGCATCCACATAATCCCAACGGTGATAATCGTTACAGGATTGTTCGAAAATAGGCAGCGCAATTTCTGTAAATTTCATTATCATATGATGTAATTATTAATTTATTGAAGTAAAGACAATTGATAATTGTAAGCAAAGGTAGCATTTAATTAAGAACTAGCAAACCGGATTGGACGCAGCTGATAATCTATTTGTGATTTCCTTCGATCATTTCCGGATTTATTCCGAATTTTTCTTTTGTATGCAGACAACCCGCGGGTTCCACATGCACAACAATGTCGTATATATTTTCAATTGAGTCTCTGATACTTTTTTCCACGGAATGAGCAATATCATGCGCTTCTTTCAATGTTATATTTTCATCGGCTTCAATATCCAGATTAATCATATAAAGATTTCCGATTTGGCGAGACCTGACCCGGTGTGGATTCTTGGCTCCGGGTACATTTTCCACCGCCTTGAATATTTTCTCGTATATAGAAGTATCTTTCATGCCATCCATCAAAACGACATTAGACTCTATGAATATTTCTATTGAAGTTTTGATAATGAATATACTGATCAACAGTCCGAGGATAGAGTCGAGGATCGGCATTTTCAATACAAATGTAAAGAATAAACCCAGCAGCACTCCTGTCGAAATCAGAACATCGTTACGCATATTTTTCGCATTGGCGACCAACATGGAACTACACACTTTCTTTCCCTTGGAGAACAAATAATAAGACAACAACAATTTTCCGAGAATAGAAAAGGCCGATACATAAATCGCAAGTATAGAAGGCAATTCGCGTTGTTCGGAGAAAGCGGAGTAAACACTCTTCGAACTCGAAACCAACATCTGGATTCCTGCAAAAAAGATGACAAAAGACAAGACTTTGGTGGCTATTTCATCCGCTTTTTCATAGCCATAAACATATTTGGGGTTGGGAGGGCGGTTAACTATCTTTGCGGTAAATAGCGTGACCAGAGAAACGACAACGTCGGTTGCAGAATCAATACCGTCACCCAATACAGCCAAACTACCGGCAAACAGTCCGACTCCAATCTTTAATAAAGATAAAATCGCATTACCTATTACACTGACCCAAGAGGCGCGAATCAATATTGTTTCTTTATTCTCCATGTCAACATCTGATTTTGATTGAAATTCAATCAATATATCCCTTTAACAAATCGATTGTAATCCGGGTTCATTTCTTCCGGTTCCTGTAGTTTTCCCGTTTTTTTAATAAAAAATACAATATCACTATCAGGATCAATGTAACACCGACCGTAATAGCATATTGAATATAACTTATTCCGGGATTATTTCCCGGCCATTTCCAGATAGCTATTCCAAGAAGATATATCAGTAATACGAGAGGTAGTAATTTCGATCTTTTCATCCGGCTAGATATTGCTGACAACCACAGGGATTTCTCTTTTGAAACTTTCCCTCAAAGAAATCAATGTTTCTGTGGAAATCACTCCGGGAATCTCCTGAATCTTTGTATTCAACAGTTCCATCAAATGTTCATTATCTCTGGCAAAAAGTTTTATTAACATAGTATATGGGCCAGTTGTAAAGTGACATTCAACAACTTCCGGAATTTTTTCAAATTCGGGAGCTACATCTTTATACATAGAACCTCTTTCCAGCTTGACTCCGATATACGTGCAGGTATTGTAACCTAAAGTTTTCGGATTGATGTGATAACCCGAACCGACAATTACTTTTGTTTCAATCATCTTTTGCACCCTTTGATGAATCGCGGCACGTGAAACTTCACAAACTTCAGCGACATCTTTAAAGGGAATCCTGGCATTTAAAGATATGATTTCTAAAATTTTCTTGTCTAATTTATCTAATTTTTCCATCTAAGTTATTCAATTTTTGACAGTAGATTAAGATATTTGAATGCCAAAAGTAAAGAATTTTCTTTTATTTTCACGCATATTTCTAAAAAAATACGAAATTTAGTGAATCAACTAATATTCAAGAATATATTTTTTCATACCCTCGGTATTCTTCTCCTTTTGATTTCCCTCTTCATCAATTTAAACACAATAATAATCTAATCAGGGTATCTCCCCAGCTAATTTGCACGCATCTTTCTCTCCCATAACCATAAAAGCGGTAGCATAAGCATCCGCCGTCATACAATCTAGGGCAATCACTGTGGCGCTCAGAATATTTTGTCCGGCAGGATAACCAGAGAGGGGATTGATTGTATGGGCATATTTTTTCCCATCTTTTACATAATAATTCCGGTAATCTCCAGACGTGGCCAACCCTCCTTTATCCAGACAAATAACCGTCTGTCTTTCTTTTTCAGTCTTAGTTTTATCGTCATCCGGTCTGGAAACTTCCAGCATCCAGCACGTTCCTTTCGGATTTTTTCCTTTCATTGTTATTTCACCCCCTATTTCAATCATATAATTCCGTACTCCATATGATTCCAATAAACGCGCGACAACATCACAAGAATAACCTTTTGCAATCGCTGAAGTATTTATTGTAATTTCCGGATAATCTTTAACGATCCGACGACCTTTCAATCGTATTTTCTTATAACCGACATACTTTTTCAGGCTATCTATGGTCTGCTTGTTTACATTTTTAGGTTTGCTGGAAAACCCAAATCCCCATAAATTGATAAAAGGGGAACAGGTAATATCAAATCTACCTCCTGTCTTCCGGGACACTTCCCTGGATTTATTAAATACTGTTATAAAAAAAGAATCTACCTTAACCGGCTGATTATTGTTCACTTTATAAATCACTGATTGATGATTGAACGGATTTAGCGACAAATCAAACTTTTGCAATTCATTTCTGATCGCATCGTCAAGGGAAGTTTCATATTGGTATTTTATATGATAACTAGTATTAAAAACAGAGCCTTCCATGCTCCTGTAGGGCGTTTGCGCTTTTATCGGTATAAAAAACAACAAACACATCAATATAAAAATAAGTCTATTCATAGAATTTTTTTATTCTAAAATAAAGAAGAAACATTGTCATTTTCAAATTCGACAGAGAATTCTACATCAAACGGATGGACAAAGATAGAACTTTTTGGTATAGATCATACTTATCCAACATCAATAAACCATCAAAATCAGTTAATTAGACATATAACATTTGTCGATTTTCCTCATCCGGAGATTATATCCGATTATTAATGATATTCGTATCAAAATTATTGTCTGCCAAGTTTATATTATCAGTCACTCATGAATTATTACCAACCGATTCTTTTCTAGGCAATTGAGCAAATATAACCGACGTAATTGCCGTAATTAAGCCAACTCCAACAAATGATGCATGAAATGCAAATAGCTGGTTCTCATATTGTTTTTCTTCTGCCACATTATTGAAAAGAGCCAATAAAGCAGCCGCAACAGCAACCCCAAGACTCATTGAGAATATCATAATCATGGATAGCAAACTGGTTCCGCTACTGGATTGTTTATCACTTAAATCCTTCAGAGTGATCGTGTTCATTGCCGTAAACTGTAAAGAGTTAGCACCTCCCATCAAAAACAGTAAAACAAACAGGATCCAGAAAGATGAAGTATTCGACACAAAAACAAAACCAACCAGGATTATACCCTGTAGAATAGTATTTCCTATCAAAGTTTTCCGATAGCCTGATTTAGAAATAAGTTTTACACCAACTTTCTTTGCCAACATACCGGAAATAGCAGCAGGTAACATCATTAACCCCGATTTTATCGGAGAATAACCCAAACCCACCTGAAAAAACAAAGGTAACAGGAATGGACTACCATTGATTCCGATTCGAGCAAAGAAATTTCCCAAAATACCGACCCTGTAAGTCGTCACATTAAACAAAGTACGGGGGAAGAGTACATTTTTTCGACGTAACGCATATAACCAGTAGCAGGTAATCATGACTAATCCCACGAAAGTAAACAAGATAGCCGTAACTATCCTCATACCTAATTCAACCATACCATCTAATGCAGAGGAAACGGCAAGCATTCCAAAAGCAATCATCAGAAACCCGCTGATATCAAACTTATCCACATTCTTCAATTTAAAATCACTCATATAGACTGAAGTCAGGATAAATCCGATAAGACCGACGGGGATATTAATCAGAAAAATCCAATGCCATGAAAACGATTGAGATAGCCAACCGCCTAGTGTTGGGCCTAATAAGGGTCCTATTAGGCCGGGAATACTAACAAAACTCATGGCTTTCAGAAACTGCTCGCGTGGAAAAGCCTTTAGAACGACCAATCTTCCGACAGGTTGCAACATAGCTCCTCCGACACCCTGAATAACACGGGAAGCGATCAATTGATTCAATGTCTGGGAACTTGCACAGAAAAAAGAACCTAAAGTAAAAAGAGAGATGGATAACAGATAAATTTTTCTTGTTCCGAACTTATCGGACAACCAGCCACTGGCAGGCGTCAGGATAGCCATTACCAATGCATATGAGACAACCACAGCCTGCATATGTAAGGGACTCTCTCCCAAGCTTTTTGCCATACTTGGAATTGCCGTATTGACAATGGTAGTATCCAGTGTTTGCATAAAAAAGCCTATCGCAACCAACCAGAGCAATACTTTAGAAGAGTTGTTCTTACGCATATTTAAGAAACAGAACTCATATGAGCTTTGTTCAAAACAGGCTTTATCCTAGGAGATTACATTTTTGAGACTTTCTCGTTTATTATTTGACTCCATCTATCTTTTATATTTTCCTCTCCTTCAAAATAATTTACGTTGGAATCTTTATTGAATATCTCGTATGAAGGAACAAGAAATATTTTATTTGAATCAGGATACTCACAGACATCATATCCAATAAAAGTTCTTACATCCAGATAAATACAAGGGTCTGTTGTATGATT
>JAVBSK010000289.1:0-11735 GCA_031556755.1 Bacteroidales bacterium
GTTTTGGTTTGCAACCTCAAAGGTAACGATGAGTATCTAAATACTGACCTCTCTTTTTTATTTAGGACGCTATTGCTCTCTGAGACGCAAAATATCTTTGCTTCCCAATTTTACCTTGTATTTATCTTTCTTAAAAATCCGACCAAAGCATTTGGCAAGAATAAGAGCTTGTTTTGCCCTTTGCTTTTGTCTTAAACAAATAACTTTACAAACCTTATAACCTGACAAACTTTATACACCTTATAACCTTTTACCAACCTTAAAAAACAAAAAAGTATGGAAGACATTCTGCACAAAATTAAAGCGTCGTTGTACGACAACCCTTTAACTGAAGACCCTAACGATTTTACGGCAAGGGTAAATTCCGAGCGTTCGCTCACTGTTTCTGAAATTTGCCAGTCGGCGGCACGCCGTGGCGGCGCCGATATTGCGGCAGCATCCATGCAGCACGGCGTGGAATTGTTTCTAAAAGAAATGGCCTACCAACTGTGCGACGGCTTCTCGGTAAACACAGGCTATTTTACCGCTACACCATTAATTAAAGGTGTGTTCAACAGCCCCGGCGAAACTTTCGATCCCAAGAAACACAGTCTGCTTTTTCAGTTTAACCAAGGCGAAACCTTGCGCAAAGCCTTAGCCAATATAGAAGTGCAAATTACGGGTGTGGCCGAAAGCGGCTTGATGATTACGCAGGTTACCGACATGAAAAGCGGTTCGGTAAACCATTTGCTGACGGTGAACCGCAACCTGAAAATCAATGGTTACAAGTTGAAAATTGTGGGCGACAATGCCGCCAACGGGGTGTATTTTGTAAGCCAAGCCAATGGCAAGCGTACCAGAGTGGAAGATTCCGATGTGGTTACCAACCATCCTTCGGAATTGATGATTGTGATTCCCCAATTGCCTGCAGGGCAATACCTGTTGGAAGTAACAACACAATATGCCGGTGGAACCCTTTTGAAAGAACCTCGAACAGTTTCTTTCGATAAAATTTTAACCATCGAATAAAGCGTTGTGAAAGGTGTTTTCTCCGCCCGGAGAAAGCACCTTTCACAACTCGGAGAAAGACCTTTACACAATGTTGTGTAAGCGCCTTGTAAAAATCCGAGATTGGCGGCGGTGCAACCGCCGCCAATCTTTCAATAAAAAAGTATAGAGCAAAGGCAAGAGTCTTAGCTAAAAGGAGGGAAAATTGAAGATTTTAATAGGTAGGTAAATAAAAAAGATTATCATAATAAATTAAAAAAGCAAGAGCAAAATACACAATCAATGCCCTATTAGCACGGCAAAATTATAAAAACAATAAAAACAAATAAGTATGAAAAAAATCCTAACAACAGCAATTGTATTGCTAAGCCTAACAATTTTTGCAAATCCGGTATCTGAATCAAAACCAAAGGAAACATCAGAATTCTCTGTGCAGCAAAATGGACAAAATGTGATAATTTGTAACGGAAAACACAGCAAACGCTATCACAGCACATCTAATTGCGATGGATTAAGTAATTGCAAAGGAGGTTTATCTACTGTTACTTTGCAAACAGCGCAAGGACTTGGTCGAACAGCTTGTAAAATTTGCTACTATAACTCAACACCTTTGAATTAAACCCTGCGTTTGGCGGCGGTGCAACCGCCGCTAATCTATCAATAAAAAACTACAGAGCAAAGGTGTGAGACTTAGCTAAACAGGAGATTACATGATTTTTGGGATTTACAGGGTGAACTTTTTTGTTGAGTTGTTTACCTTGAATCTTTCACCTTAAGCCCCACACCTCTTTTCAATTCCTAAGCCAAACTAATTATTCACTATTCATCTGAAAATTTGTCTATATTTGCAGTATTGTTAGAGATAAATTTTATACATATTCTTCTCGTTCGAGTGGCAGTACAACCACTGCCAAAAATTCAAAATAAAGTGTACTTTTGTTTTTAGATCGAAAACAGAATGTAGGATGAGGGCATTATTATATCCAATTTGCAAATTTGGATATGTTTTCGAAAGCATTGCAAATGTCGCCCATGGGACTACATTTGATCAGAGTATCCAAATGTGAAAATAAGCTAACAAATATAATGTCAACAAACAAACACGCAACAATCCGTTATCAAGCTTTAGATAAATGCTTTAGCAATAGATTCAGGATGTTCTACATGGAAGATCTTATCGAAGCATGTGATCAAGCCATTTATAATTACGCAGGCATAAAAAACGGAGTAAAACGCCGTCAAATATTTAGCGACATCGCTTATATGGAGAGCGAGCAAGGCTGGAGTATTCTATTGGAACGACACAAAGACGGTCGACGAGTTTATTATAGGTACGAGGATAAAGATTTTTCCATAAATAGTCAGCCTTTGACTGATTCTGAGGTAAACCAACTTCGGGAAACCATGTTAATGCTTAACCGTTTCAAAGGAATGCCACAGTTTGAATGGATGGAAGAATTGCTGTCAAAACTGGAAGACAAACTTCATCTTAAAGGTGTAGCGAAAAGTTTTATCGGGTTTGAACATAATCCTTATCTTATAGGACTTTCACATTTGTCAACGTTGTTCAATGCCATTATTAACAAGCAAGTATTGGCAATAACCTATCAAGCTTATGGAAAATCGGCTGAAAAGTGGACTATTCATCCGTATTATCTTAAACAATACAATAGCCGATGGTTTTTATTGGGGTTGAACGAGAAATTTGATACGATTTCAAATTTGCCATTGGATAGAATTATTGAAATCAAGGAAACACGACATACATATAAAGAAACCGACATTGATTTTGAAGAATATTTTGATGATGTGGTAGGCATGACCATTCCAACCGATGGAAAAATCGAGCAAATTTTATTGAAATTCTCACCGGAACGCTTGCCGTATGTGTTGTCGAAACCGCTTCATCCAACGCAAAAAGTTAAAGACAAGAAAGAAGGATTGATTGAAATTTCCGTAATTCCAAACAGAGAATTAGAGTCGCTTGTTTTGTCGTTTGGAAGCGACATTGAAGTGATTTCGCCAGAATCTTTTAGAAAAGAAATTCAAGATAAAATAAAGAAATTATATAAGGAAATTTATCAGTGCAAATAGATTGCACAGATAGGTTGTAATTTTGTAACATCAAACGAAAAAATAGCACGATATGGAAAGCAACAAAATACCAACAAGACAAGAATGGGATAATGCTATTTATTCTTTTTGGCATGACGGAAATACTAAAAAGTTACGTGACATCAATTTAGAGGAGTTGAAAAAGACAATAAATGCTATAAGTGATTTTTGTTATGTTGTTGATGAAGGAGATAAAAAAGAACTAGAGGACACTATTTTTGAGGCAATACAACAACTTGAAAAATGTGATACAAATCATACTGATTATATACAAAATGACTTAAAGAACATTTTAGATTTTTTGAAAAAAATCTACGAGGGGAAAGAACATCATTTTATCAGAATTAGTTATGTTCCGTATGCTATTAAGATAGAAAAATATACAAACGCATCCATTTTATTAAAAGAAGGTATTATTGATCTTGTTCATATGACCGAAGACAAAGATGAAAACAGTTTAATTTCTGCTTATCTTTCCCATCATGGTGATAAATACAATTTCGAATTTCCGCAAAAAAAAGTAAGAATTGAAACACAAGAAAAAATTTTAACAGCTATTGATATATTGTCCTATAGTTCAGGAATAAAAAAAGTGTACTCAAAACTAGTGCGTGCTGTACGCAATAATCGTTCACATGGTATATTACCTAAATATGCTAGAAAATTTAAAGTATATCAAAGAAAAAATTACACCAAAGATACTTTAAAAAGTCTTTATAAAGAAGCTATTGGGTTGATACCACCTCACAATAATATTGACCTGTGCAAATACACTGCACATATAGGCTATAACTTTGCATCATCAAATATTACAAATAATAACACTCATTCTTGCGACGGCAGGGTAAATGATGAAAAACAAAATATGGAGACGCTGACGAGCGAAAAAATTATGACAACAAAAAATAAAACTCAATTCGAAAATTACATCACAATTAATGTGTGTGGTTTAACTATCAATAATCAAGTAATTATCGAAACGCCGAGTATACTTGATCATCAGATTACCTTACCTTTTATGACAGTAGAACTTTTCCAAGGCTGTTCTGTTAAGGGGCCCGGTACCTATAATGGCTTTATTGTTGAAAACGAAAACCGTACAGAGTATGAAACTCAAACTGTGTCCTATTCTCTAGACCCTTTTGAGAGCGATACAAGGACGATTACTAAAAAATATAACCAGTCTAAATATCTTCTTTTTGTTGTGCCGGAAGAAAAACAAGAGGATGTTTTGCAGGATAATACGGAGTCATCTGTTGTTACCGAATAAATAATAATGCATAAAAGGTAAAAGAATAATTAGTAGTAGTATTCATTCTTGCGACGGCAAGGCAAATGATAAAAAAAATAAAATATGGAGGCGCTGACGAGCGGAAAAATTATGACAACAAATATGAAAAATCAATTTGAAAATTTTATGACTATCAAAGTTTGTGGTGTGTTTAAAAAAGATCTCATTATTATTGAAACACCAACTAAAATGCAAGATAAAGTAACCGCACCACAGATGTTGGTAAGAACTCATGGCGCAATTATTGAAAACCCCGGTTTCTACAAAGGCTATATTGTTGAACAACTAAAATCAGAATATATCGCGGGTGAAGCAGACTTTGACCCTAAAGATATGTTGGAGGGTATGGATGGGTATACCGAGTATGATATAAAATACACATTGATTTTGGTACCTGATGAAAAATAGAATAATAAAATTCAAGATAGCATAGAATTATCTGTCACTGATGAATAAATAGCAGTGTATCATTGTAATAATAAGTACAAATTATTTATAGAAAAGGAGTGTGGATATGTTTAGCAGACTAATTCCTTCGTGGGAACATATTAAGAATTACAAGCAGCCTCTTACCGAGGGTGAAACTTGTCTGTTAAACTTTCTTGACGAATATCTGAAGAAAGACAATGATTTCAAAGAAGGTGATGACCTCGCCACATACAATGGATGGTTAATATTTGTCCAACCTTTTCTGAATGGATGCAGACCGGATATAATTGTTTTCAATCCTAATGTGGGAGTTCAAATTATTGAAGTAAAGGACTGGAACTTAAATAACTATTCTTTTGAGAAAAACGACCTCGGCTATTTGGATTTTTTTGTATCCAACAATAGAGGGAGATATGCAATCAAATCACCTGTTAGACAAGTGGAACACTACAAAGAAAAACTATTAGGGCAATTAATTCCTCAAATAGGTGAGGAAATTGACAATGATTCCAGAGGTTACGGATTGATAAAAACTTCAATATATTTCCATAAAGCTACAACACCTGAAGCACAAGAATTATTTAAGGAAATATTTGAACGTCAAAAGAAAAAATTTGAATACTTCCCTATTTTTGGCAAAGATGCTTTAATTCCTTCGAATATTAAGCAAATTGTACCCGATAGTTATTTAAACCAAAGTCGTTACTGGAAAAAAGATTGGAATAAAGATATCTTGTTTTGGTTAAATCCCCCTTTTCATTCAATCGAACAAGGTATTAAACTTACTTTGAATACTCATCAAAAGAAGTTTGCCGAGCCTCAAACAGGACATTTTAGAATTAGAGGTGTTGCCGGAAGTGGGAAAACACAAGTTTTAGCACACAGAGCAGCTAATCTTGCTTCACAAGGCTATAGAGTTTTAATATTATCATATAACATTACATTATGGCATTATATTAAAGATATGGTACAACGAAGTCCCTTCGAATTTAATTGGGACAGATTTACATTCGGTCATTTTCACGGATTTTGTAAAGATATACTCAATGAATTTGAAGAAAAGTGGCCAACCGAAAGCGAAGATAGCGAAGCCATATTTAGAGAAATAGTACCCAATAAAGTGCTTGACGTAATTCAACCGGGGACATTTCAAAAGTACGATGCCATATTCATAGACGAGGGACAAGATTATTATGTCGAATGGTATGCAATGCTCTGCCATTTCTTAACAGAAAGAGATGAACTCGTGGTAGTATGTGATAAAAAGCAAAATATTTACAGTCGCGAGATGGATTGGTTAGACAAAAGAAAAGGAGGTGTTGAAAAATTTGGCGATTGGATAGATTTAAAAACGATTGTACGACTTCCGGAGAGAATCGCAAATATGACAAAAAAATTTTCGGAGGAGTTTAATCTAAACCAAGATGTAAAAGTAGATAATATTGAAAGACCGGATTTATTCAATCAAAACGAAGAACATTCGGTTTGGTGGAATATTGATGAAACTGAATGGATGAACGAAGTAAATGAGGCTTTTGAAATAATAAAAGAAAAAGGATCTTCAAATCACAGTTCGGATACTGTCATTCTCTTACCTGATAAAAACTTCGGACTTGAATGTATAAAGCATTTTGAAACAACTAAAGACATGAAAGTAAATCATGTTTTTGAAAATGAAGATGAAAAAAGATTTCATAAGCATAAAAAAGCATTCTGGATGGGTGACAGTCGCCTAAAGATATCTACAATACATAGTTTTAAAGGCTGGGAAGTCCTGAATGTTATTCTTTATATTCCTGAAAAATTTATTGGGAGTGATGAAGAATATGACAAAGTTGTTTACACTGCAATGACACGAACTCGTCAGAATTTAATCGTAATAAATGCAAATAAAAGATACAAAGCATTTGGCGAAGGATTGCCAAAATCGTGGAGGTGAAAACGAATGAAGATTCTTTATCTGTGCAAATAGGTTGCACAAATGGGTTGTAATTTTGCAACATCAAACAAAAAACAGAATAATAACACAAAAAATATTTTATTATGACTACAAATAAACAAACATGGGAAATTGGTAAAGAAAATGCAAGTGATATAATTGCAACACTTGAAGGTACAACTCTCACAATAAGTGGTAAAGGGGAAATGAAAGATTTCTCTGTTTGGCACGAAATAGATGAAGAAAATGAAATGTATTTTTGTTTTGCAGACAGTGATTTCACAGGTTTATTGTACACAGACGGTACTAGTTCAGAAGATGACTTTCGTATTGAAAAAGCAAAAATTGCTGATTTAGCTCCATGGTCTAAAGAATTTATTTCAAATGTACACATAGATGGAGTAAACAGCATTGGGGAATGTGCTTTTCGCAATCTTTATGGTCTTAAATCTGTAATTATTTCCGAGAGTGTTCAAGAGATTGGCTCTGGAGCCTTTTGGAATTGCAGAGCATTGGAGTCTATAAAAATCCCAAAAAACATCCAACGTATAAATGGGGAAACTTTTAGAGGATGTAGGGCATTAAAAACAATAGAAATACCGGAAAATGTACAATACATCGATTTGAGGGTATTTAGAGGTTGCTTTAATTTAGAATCTGTAGTATGCCATAGCCGCACACTTCCGACGCTTTCTTCAGATACTTTCTTTGACGACAAAAAACAGGAGGAAAAAGAGGCTTTTAAAAAAGTGAAATTATACGTACCGGCTGCGTTTATAGATTATTACAAAAATGCTCCGGATTGGGAAATATTTGAGGAATTGGGAGGTAAAGTTCATGCCATTGAAGATCTGGCATAAGGTTTTAAAAAATAAAAATACATTATGACATGAACAAAGAACAATTAATAAAATTGTTGGATTATGTAAGGTCTGCTGCTAGTAAACAAGGGAATGAGTGGTTTTTGAAAGAATTGCAAAAAAAGTATGGCGTTTCAACAGAATCCGACATAGAAACAAGGCTAAAAAATATTGAAATATATTTACAAATAGATGGAATTGAAATTATAGATTATTCTGAAATAAAAGACAATGCCATTCGAGAGCAACTCACTAGAGATTGCATAGAAATGCACAGACACCGATTAGGCAAGGTAAATCACAAAATTGACTTCGATGAGTTTTGTAGATATGCCCACTACCAAGCAGAAGAAATGATTAACTATTATTTAAATAAGCGATTTTCAAAAAATATAACAGAAATAGTTCATTTTTTAAAAACTTTCTTGGCAGAAGATGATAAAAAATCTTTTTTCAGAAAAGACATAACTTCTATTGAATATCGTCACAAGCTTAAATGCCTTAGGGATAAAAATAATAAATACTATAATACCTTACTATCTGTGAAAAAGCTTAGAGATAAAATAAGTCATCGCAATAGCTTGGATTCTATAAATGAAGACGATATTTTAAATAAAGCAAACAAGATTCCATCTTGGAAAGATTGGAAAGATTGTACAGACGAAGAATGTGGGTTGCGCACAGTTGAAAAAGCCATCAAATTTAGACGAGATCAAAATTTTGAAAAAATCATTGAGGCGTTAAATGAGTTAAAAGAAAAAATTATATCAGAATTGTACAAAAAAGCCTAAATTAAAACTTTTATATGAATTTTGTCGAAATTGAGTGAAATTCCATCTGTGCAAATAGATTGCACAAATGAGTCATAATTTTGTAATGTCAAACTAGAAAATATGATAAACCCTTTTGTTTGACGAGAAAGCAATAAAATAAACAGATTAAATTACACATTATGAATCCTTACAGAAAAAGTACTGACGGAAATTGTCCAAGATGCAGTGGGAGAGGTTATCTTCCTCAATATAAACATGTACAAGGCGGAGTTTGTTTCCGTTGTGGAGGTGACGGAGAACATAATTCATATCAAGAAGAAGAAGAAGAAGATTTTGTTCATGCTTTCGAAAAATTTGATTATGATAACCTTTGCTCAAATGACGAATTATCAGGTTGGGGAGGTGTGGATTTTGACACTTGGTTTGAATTAAAGTAGAATAGATCAATATGAAAATAAAACAAATAACCATGAAAAAACTCCTTTATTCCTTAATAATTTTAGCATTTTTGGTTGCAACATCTTGCAAAAATAGTAGTTCAAATTTAGTGAATGCTTTTGCAGAAGATGGAAAAATAATTGTTCAATACGACAATGGAACATCAAAAGAAATTGCGCTGAAAGATAATACATTTACAGGATTCTCGCGAGCAAATAATATCATTATTTATTATCGAATTGTTCAAAAATCTAAAATAAGAATGAAAGATCCCGAAGGCGGAGGGCACGACCAGTTTTCAGTTTTTTCTTTCAACCCAACAACCAATGAAGAAAAGATTCTTTTTACGACTTGTTTAGATTACGAGGATGGAGGAACAAAGCTTGATTATGCAAATTCAGAGGATTACCCTTTCGACTGTCTTTATGGTTTGGAAAGGGGAATAGTGAGCCCGGATGGTGAACGATTGTATTTTCAAACATACGCTTGGGCTACATGTTCTGCAATTCATTACTACAATTTCAAGGCATGCAAATTGGTTTTCTTCAGAGCGGGCTGCTTGGAAAACGTCACAGCAGAAGGCATAGAAGTAGTAACAACAGGTATTGAGATGTATGAAAATAATCAAGGAGAAATGGAAAGTAAAGGACGATACCTTCAAAACTGCCTATTTGATACCAACGTAAATTTAATGAAAGAACTTTCGCCAAAAAAAATTTAAAGCAATACAGTCTTTTTTTCTACAAACAATAATAAATCAAAAACATGAAAAAAATTAAACATTTACTTTTTCTTACGCTTTGCATGGGAACGATCGCCGTTTCTTGTAAGGAAGACAATAAAGGAATAATTACAATGACAGCGAATTTAAGCTCGGATTATCAGCCTTATACGCCGGAAGGGTATGAAGTTTCCAATAATTACAATCCGCAAAAAATAGTGTTGTATATTGTAGCAGACAAAGCGAATATTGACTTTGGAGACAAAACGGAGAAAACTTATACTATTAAAGATACAAATGAGTTGGGTAAGATTGTAGTTGAACATACTTATGCATCTTATGGCAAGAAAAATATTAGCATAACTTCTAAAAATTTGACATATTTTAGCTGTCTTGAAAACCAATTAACCGATTTAGATGTGAGTAAATGTATTACTTTAGACTCTTTGGCTTGCAGTAAAAATCAATTGACTAATTTGGATATAAGTAAGAATACTGCTTTAATAGTCTTGGCATGTGGTTTTAATCAATTAACCCATTTAGATGTAAGTAAAAACACTGCTTTAACAGGATTGTGGTGTGGCAATAATCAATTAACCCATTTAGATGTAAGCAAAAACATTGCTTTGAAAAAATTGGGGTGCTATGAAAATCAATTAACCGGTTTGGATATAAGCAAGAA
This sequence comes from Bacteroidales bacterium, assembly GCA_031556755.1. Classification (GTDB taxonomy): domain Bacteria; phylum Bacteroidota; class Bacteroidia; order Bacteroidales; family Azobacteroidaceae; genus JAIRVZ01. The sequence continues at coordinate 10,236 of JAVBSK010000289.1, forward strand.
TACCTCTTTACAATGGTTGTTGTGTCGCAAAAATCAGTTAACCTCAATAAATGTTGGCAAATGTACTGCATTGGTGATGTTGACTTGCGGTGAAAATCAATTAACCGGTTTAGATGTAAGTAACAACACGGCTTTGGAGACTATAGATTGCAGTGGAAATGAATTAACCAGTTTAGATGTAAGTAATAACACTGCTTTGAAGATTTTAAGTTGCGGTAAAAATCAATTAACCGGTTTAGATGTAAGCAAGGATATAGCTTTAAGAGAGTTGTGGTGTGAAAGTCAATTACCCGATTTAGATACTCGTAGAAACATTGCTTTATTAATCGAAGCTAAATTCCCCAATTCAGACATAAGAGAAAATCTTGATTACTATGAAAAATTGCTCACCACCGAAAGTCCATTGACCAGTTTAGATGTAAGCAATAATACAGCTTTAATAAAATTAAGCTGCTCCGGAAATAGATTAACCAATCTAGAGATAAGTAAAAATACAGCGTTAACAGAGTTATTGTGCTTTAATAACCAATTAACAGGTTTAAATGTAAGTAAAAATATTGCTTTAACAAAATTGGAATGTTCTGACAATAAATTAACCCGTTTAGATGTAAGTAAAAATACTGTTTTAATGGAGTTGGGATGCCTTGGAAATCCATTGACCGGTTTAGATGTAAGTAAAAACACTGCTTTGGAAATCTTGGCTTGCGGTGAAAATCAATTAACCAATTTGAATATAAGTGAAAACACTGCTTTAAAAGGCTTGAGTTGTAATGATAGCAAGTTAACCAGTTTGGATATAAGCAAAAACCTTGCTTTGGAAGATTTGTGGTGTGGAGGAAACCAATTAACCAGTTTGGATATAAGTAAGAATACGGCTTTAGTAGGATTGGGGTGTCATAGAAATAGATTAACCAGTTTAGATATTAGTAAGAATAAGAATTTGAAAGAGTTGAGTTGCCAAGGTAATAAATTCTCAACAAACGCATTAAACGCTATTATAACGAATTTGCCTAATGTTGTAGGGGAAATTGATAATTGGGGCAATCCGCCTTCCCTTGAGATATCCAACAACCCGGGAAGTAAAACTTGCAATGTGAACATTGCAAAAAATAAAGGATGGAATGTTGGAAATTGATTAAAATAAGTAAATAAAAAGATTTAAGACTATGAAAAACCAACTCCTAATCCCCATCTTCGCATTCCTATTGCTCTGCATCTCTTGCAGTAATCCAACAAAATCAAATCAGCAAGAAGATATGTCTAAGATGCAACAGGAGAGGCAAATGAAAGAACCGATTTTCACATCTATTCCACTTGCCGGAATGAATGATACCCTATACGTGAACTATGCGGTGAATCCGAAAACAGCAAACATCGGATTGTATTGGAAAGACGATAGCGGAAATATTTTAGGAAACATCCGGAATCTGAAAGAATATATCGAGCGCAAAAATCAACAACTTGTTTTTGCCATGAATGGTGGTATGTACGATCCGGGAA
>JAVBSK010000266.1:0-5468 GCA_031556755.1 Bacteroidales bacterium
TGAAATCATTCCTGTTGGAAATGGCTTTACCAGCGACTTCATCATTTAATACCGGTCTGCGAATCGATGACTTAAAGGGAATCAATTCTTGGGCTTGTTGTAATTGTAGCAGGAAAAAACTACAAAACACGATTAAAATAATTTTTTTCATTGTTTTTGACTTTTAAATAGAGGCAATGAACCGGCTGGAATATATGCTTTGTTTCTCCAGGCTTTTCTGTCAAGAGATGAAGCTAGAGGCTTCATATTGATTGATTGTTCCTGTGAAGAGGCTTTTAATTCCGAAAAGCCCGTTATATTGGCTATGGCCTTACTCAAAAGAGTTTCTCCCCTGTCACCCAAGGGCTTTTTCGGAAAAATAAAATCCTGGTTATAAATATCAGGCGCCAATCCAGCCATGCTCCCTGACTCTCCGAACGCATTGGTTGAAAGGAAAGTAATCGGTTGCATCGCCCATTTATTGTTAGTGTTATTTTGTTCATAAATATCATTTCCTTCTTCTATGGTAAAAGATCCTACGTTTTTTCCGACAGTCGTATCCCCCAGTAAAGTGATGAATTCTCCCATATAAGGATCCAGACCGTTGACTATCAATTCGCTAGCAGAAGCTGTTCTTGCTCCCGTCAGAATATACAAGTGCTGTAATTCTTGTCCGATATTGGGAAGGGAAGCGACTACCATATTTTTCGGATTCAATATTTTGTCGGTGAAATAATAGTTGAAGTTATCTTCCTTCTCTTTTATCAATATCTCTTCGAACAAGGCTGTCAGATGCTTATTGTATTTTTTTGTTATAAAGATATTTTTTGTATCAAATGCTTTGGTAAGCATACTGGCCAGATAGACGGAAGACAAAACGGAACCTCCGGAGTTATATCTTAAATCCAGCACAAGATCGGTTACACCGTTATGCTTAAATCTGTTAAATACATCCGCAAGTTGTTTGTCATATTTCATCGATCCATCTCCTTCGTCTCCTGCAAAGAAATTATATACAAGATATCCTATTTTACTGTTTTCTATATTGTATATGGAGTCTAAGTAAACAGGATTTTCCGCATACTTGGATACGGTGGACAACTGAATTTCATTGGTTTCCACAAAATCAGTTTTATCACCCTTATAAACCGGTTCTAAAGGAATTATCTTGTAGTTTCCTTTCAGGGAAAATAATAGCTCATAATTTTTATCGGTTAAAACCGTTCCATTTACTTTCTTGAAAAACTGGCCTCTGCGCAATCCGGCAGCTTCGGCCGGCGTATTGCGTTTAACATACAAAATTTCACCTATCAAATATGGACTCCCCTTCTCCATGAGATACAACTGATATTCAAAACCAATTTCATCAGAAGAAACACCGCTCAAAGAGGCAATCAAATCCTGGTAATTATCCTGTATCCAGGAAAAACGGTCACCGTCCGGACGGAGATATTTGTCATAGCGATAGCATACCGATTCGAAAAATTTCTCCGGACTCTGACTGAAGTTCAGGTTTCCTTTCGGTGGAATTTTATCTTCCCACAGATAGAAGAAACTCATATTTCCATAAATCCATTCATTAACATAATTGTTACTTATTCCGGGATCGGTTGATTCTTCTTCTTTACAGGAAGAAAATAGGACTGAAATAATAGCAAAGCAGGACAATAGCACATAAGTAGGTGTTCTCATGAAATTGTAATTTTAATTATAAAAAAAGGATAAATTACAAATGTATGAAATAATTTCGGAAAGAAACGAATTAAAATTATAAATTGTCAAGTAGAAAAAAAACGGAAAATATATCCTCTTTTACCTGAATTTTTTTTTACTTTTGTGTGCAAAGAAATCAAACAATATGAAGTCAAACAGTTTAGTATCCATTGCAGATTGTTCTAAGGAAGACATTCTCCGGTTAATTGAGAAAGCTGAGTTTTTTGAAAGAAATCCGAATCGGAATCTACTGGAAGGAAAAGTTTGCGCGACTCTTTTTTTTGAACCATCCACGCGTACACGATTGAGTTTTGAAACGGCGGTCAACCGGTTGGGGGGAAGAATCATCGGATTCTCAGATGCAGCCACCACCAGTTCTTCCAAAGGAGAAACACTGAAAGACACCATCCTGATGGTCAGCAATTATGCAGACCTCATCATCATGCGGCACTATCTGGAGGGGGCGGCGCGATATGCCTCGGAGGTGACAAATATTCCGGTTATCAATGCCGGAGACGGAGCCAACCAACATCCGTCCCAGACTATGTTGGATATTTATTCCATCTATAAAACTCAGGGTACCTTGGAGAACCTGCATATCACCATGGTCGGAGACCTGAAATATGGTAGAACCGTTCATTCATTGATAAACGGGATGTCTCATTTCTGCCCGACATTTCATTTTGTTGCGCCTGATGAGCTGAAGATCCCTGATATTTACAAAACTTTTTGTGAAGAAAAGGGAATCAGATATTATGAATATTCGGATTTCTCGACCGATGTAATTAATCGTTCCGATATTCTTTATATGACTCGTGTACAACGTGAACGGTTCACCGACCTGATGGTTTATGAAAAGGTTAAAAATGTTTATATCCTCAGGAATGAAATGCTGAAGGACAGCAAAGACAACCTGAGAGTACTCCATCCGCTTCCCCGAGTCAATGAGATAGACTACGATGTGGATGAAAATCCCAAGGCCTATTACATTGAGCAGGCGAAAAACGGTGTATTCGCCAGGCAGGCGATCATCTGTGACGTATTGGGAATTACGAATGTGTAATATAATTTTCAGAAATCAAATATATGGCTAAAAAAGAATTACAGGTTGCTGCATTACAAAATGGAACGGCAATTGACCACATACCTTCAGGCCAACTATTTAAAGTTGTCAGTATTTTAGGCATTGAAAAGCTGAAAAACCGGATTACCATCGGATGTAACCTGGACAGCAAAGTCATGGAAAGCAAGGGGATCATCAAGATTTCGGATAAATTTTTCGAAGAAGATGAGATCAACCGGATTTCCCTGATTGCTCCAACGGTCAACTTGAATATCATCAGAGATTATGAAGTAGTAGAGAAAAAGAAAGTCAGTTTACCGGATGAATTGAGGTGCCTCGTGAAATGCAATAATCCCAAATGCATCACGAACAATGAACCTATGGCCACCCGTTTTACTGTTATCGACAAAGAAAACGTCGTACTGAAATGTCAATATTGTGAAATGAAAATAGGAAAAGAAGAAATCGAACTGTTATGAAGCAAAGTTGGAAACCGGGAACTATGATTTATCCGCTTCCTGCAGTGATGATTAGCTGCGGTTCTGAAGAGAGTGAACATAATATATTGACTATCAGTTGGACAGGTACAATATGCACCAATCCTGCCTTATGTTACATATCTGTTCGCCCGGAGCGTCACTCTTATTCTATCATTAAAAAGAATATGGAATTTGTCATCAATCTCACGACCAGAGAATTGGCTTATGCTACAGATTGGTGTGGTGTCAAATCGGGAAAAGATTTCAATAAATTCAGAGAAATGAAGCTGACTGCCGGTAAAGCTCAGGTGGTGAAAGCTCCGATCATCGAAGAATCTCCTTTATGTATCGAATGTAAGGTGAGGGATATTGTTCCCCTGGGATCTCACGATATGTTTATTGCGGAAGTAGTCAACGTATTGGCGGATGAAAAATATATTGATCCGGAAATCGGAGAGTTTGACTTGATGAAGGCCGGGTTGCTGGCTTATTCACACGGTAAATATTGCGAATTGGGGACTCTTGTCGGCAAATTCGGATGGAGCGTAAAAAAGAACAAAAAATAGAATTTCGAACAAAAACAATGCGCATATGCTTTTTGATAGCGGCTCTGTTTGCTTTTCATGTTCATTTATCCGGACAATCGGGATCTGACGAAGGCGTTATTCATAAATTTTTTAATTATGGACTTCGCTTAGGTGTAGATTCCAGGAATTCGGACGTCTGCGAAATTTACGAAAACGATGAAAAAATAGATAATCCCAGAATCAAGAACGGAGTCGGATTCCAGGGTGACCTCTTTTACCGTTTCAATTTTGACAAAGTATTCATTCAGTCGGATTTCGGATTTTCTTATCTGAAAGAAGAATTTTTCTTTGAATTGCAGCGGGAAATCGATCCTGAAACACAGGAACCAATCTACGATCTCATTTATCTCAATTCCGGAACGCGATCTCTCAATTGCGCTGTAGTGATTGGATACAATATCGTCAAGGAAGATTCTTACTTATTCAACTTTTATATGGGGCCTAACCTGAGATATATCTATCTGAAACAATTCAATAAAGGAACAACCTCTGGGTTTGAAAATAAGGACAGGGAAGCATATCTCAATATAGTAACCGGCCTGTCCATGAACATTTCCCATTTATACTTCGATTTCAGGTACGAAATCGGTCTTCCAAATAGCAAACGGACTCTTAATTTTTCGGAAATGGATTCCTCATCCGATTATCTGAAAAACGTATATATCAAGAAAAATGAAAATATCCTGAGTCTGTCGATGGGAATCATGTTCTGAATTATAATCTATCATCATCCGCGTAACTGTAATAGGATTGATCACAGACAATGACATGATCCAACAAGTCAAGTTCCAATAGCTTGGCTCCATCCTTGAGTTTCCGGGTAATCATATCATCTCCATTGCTTGGCTTCCTGTTTCCTGAGGGATGATTATGACACAATACTAATCCAGTTGCCAACTGAACCAATGCTTCTTTCAGAATCAACCTGCTGTCAACCACTGTCTCGAAGATGCCGCCCTGACTGATTTTCTTTTTACCGATTATCTTATTGCTTCTGTCCAGAAATAAAACCCAAAACTCCTCATGAGGTAAATCGCATAAAATGGGATAAAAATAGTCGAAAATATCGACGCTTGATTTGATTTGGAGTCGTTCATTAGTTTCAGAGTTTTTGCGCCGTTTGCCCAATTCCAGGGCTGCGACAATACTGATGGCTTTGGCTTTCCCTATTCCTTTGAATCCGGACACCAATTCATCGACTGAAAGTTTTCCTAAGCTGTTAAGATTATTTTTTACAGAAGACAGGATACGTCGGGATAACTCCACTGCCGTTTCTTCCGCATTTCCTACGGATATGATAATCGCCAGTAATTCTGCATCGGAAAGTGAAGCGATTCCTTTCAATAATAATTTTTCTCTGGGACGGTCTTCTTCCGCCCATGCTTTAATAAAAAGTTTTGGCATAATTTATGGTTGGTTTTGATATAAAATGAAATCAATTTGAAAAAAGGTGATAAATGCAATAAAAGTCACTTATCACCTTTCTGTTGTCTTATTTTGCTCTTTCAACGTAAGAACCATCTCTGGTATCCACCCTGATTTTCTCACCCTCTTCTATGAAAAGAGGTACGCGTATTGTGGCTCCGGTTTCAAGAGTTGCGGGCTTTGTTGCGTTGGTGGCTGTGTCTCCTTTCAATCCCGGTTCCG
>JAVBSK010000263.1:0-5933 GCA_031556755.1 Bacteroidales bacterium
TTTCACAAAGGAACCATTGAAGGAATAAAAAACTGGACAGGAACAAGGGGAGCCTGTTTAAGTAACGTTATGATGAACGAATGGTTTGGAATCTCAACCCTGTTAATGGTCTTCTTTTTCTTCATGGTTGGATTCCGTTTAATGAGGGTCAAATATTTCCGGCTTCTCTCCAACTTCATATTCTGTTCCGTCGGAATGATTTGGAGTTCTACGGCATTGGCATTTTTCCTGGGCGTTTTTTTCAAAGAGACCGCAATATACATAGGAGGAAAACATGGATACCTGATCTCTGATGTACTTTCCGAAAACCTGGGAACATTTGGAGCCGCTTTGGTATTGATCGTTTCTCTGATTGTCATTATGATTTTCCTGAATGCGCAAACCATTCCTTTTATGCGTAAACTACTGGGATTGAAATATATACCAAAGCCTCAAAAAAGGGAATCCGTTGATAAGCAAATAGAAGAAAAAGAAGAGAATGACGAAAGAGAATGGGGAGAAGAGATAGAAGATCTTAATTATGAAGATCAGGAACCGGAAATTCTGGTGGAAAACAAAAATAAGACTGATAATTCATTTGTCAGGATAAACCAGATACAAACACCGGCTGAACCTGAATTTGAAATAGAACAGCCTAAAGATGAGGAATATATCATTCCCAAGCCCATGCAGAAGGAAGAGCCGGAATTTACAATAGAAAAAAAAGAAAATAATGAAGACAATGAACTCCTGAAAGAATTAGGCGTATATGATCCTACCCTGGATTTATCCCACTATAAATTTCCCATCATTGATTTATTGAAAAAATATGACCTCGGGGATAAACAAGTGGACATGGACGAACAAAACAGCAACAAAAATAAAATTACTCAAACGCTTGAACATTTCGGAATTAAAATAAAATCCATCAAAGCAACCGTAGGACCAACCATCACCTTGTATGAGATAGTACCGGAAGATGGCGTACGTATCACGAAAATCAAAAATCTTGAAGACGATATCGCTATGAGTCTGGCGGCTTTAGGAATTCGTATTATCGCTCCCATGCCGGGAAAAGGAACCATCGGGATTGAAGTTCCGAACAAAGACGCCCAGATCGTTTCTATGCATTCCATCATCGCCTCCAAAAAATTCCAGGAAAGTACATACGACCTGCCGGTAGCGCTCGGAAAAACAATAACGAACGAAGTATTCATGTTTGACCTATGCAAGATGCCTCACTTACTGGTAGCAGGAGCCACTGGACAAGGAAAATCAGTGGGATTGAACGCCATCATTACTTCTTTGTTGTATAAAAAACATCCGGCAGAATTGAAATTTGTATTGGTTGACCCCAAAATGGTTGAATTCAGCATTTACTCAACCATAGAAAAACACTTCCTGGCAAAACTGCCCGATGCCAACAAACCAATTATTACCGATTTTACCAAGGTGATCCATACATTGAATTCTTTGACCAAAGAAATGGATGATCGTTACGATTTGCTGATGAAAGCAGGAACGCGTAACATCAAAGAGTACAATGAAAAGTTTATCAACCGCCAGTTAAATCCACTCAAAGGACATAAGTATATGCCTTACATAGTGGTTGTTATCGATGAGTTTGGGGATTTGATAATGACTGCCGGAAAAGAAATAGAGACTCCGATCGCCCGGATCGCACAAAAAGCGCGCGCCGTTGGTATGCACATGGTCATTGCAACACAACGACCGACCACCAACATCATTACGGGTACGATCAAAGCGAATTTCCCTGCCAGAGTAGCATTCCGAGTCACTTCAGCCATTGATTCAAGAACGATCCTTGATCAAACTGGCGCCAACCAACTCATCGGACGGGGAGACTTGTTGTTTTCACAGGGAAGTGATGTAATCCGTGTACAATGCGCCTTCGTCGACACTCCTGAAGTTGACAGGATCTCCAAATCAATCGGAGAACAACAGGGTTATCCTACCGCTTTTCATCTACCCGAATATGTCGGAGAAGAAGGCGGAGAAAAACCCGGAGAGGTGGACTTATCCAACAAAGATCCCTTATTCGATGAAGCGGCTCGTTTACTCGTCATCCACCAACAAGGTTCTACTTCTTTGATTCAACGTAAATTTTCCATCGGTTACAACCGGGCGGGAAGACTGATGGATCAACTCGAAGCTGCCGGAATCGTCGGTCCTTTCGAAGGAAGTAAAGCAAGACAAGTCCTGATTCAGGACGAATATCGTTTGGAACAGATTTTGAATGACCTGAAATAACAATAAAACAATGTACTCAAAACAATCAATACAATTGCAATGAAAAAGATAATTTTTATAGTATCTATATTATTTTCTGTTGCTGCATTCGCTCAAAAGGACGCTAAAGCTAAAAACATACTGGATTTAGCGACTCAAAAGTATACGGAAGCCGGAGGGATTGATGCATACTTTTCAATGAATATAAAGGACACAAAAGCCAAAGTAACACACAGTTTTGATGGAAAAATACAAATGAAAGGAAATAAATTCTATTTCTCTACACCGGAAAATGCTGTTTGGTTCGATGGAGATACACAATGGGCTTACCTGAAAAACAATGAAGAAGTGAACGTAACAAAACCCGGTGAAGAAGAAACACAAATGATGAATCCGGCAGCCATCTTTGAATTATATAAAAAGGGATGTAAGTATAAATATAACGGTGAAAAAAAAGATATCAAATCAAGGCTCGTTTATGAAGTGGAACTAAGCCCTGAAAACAAGAAGGGAGAAATACAAAAACTGCAGATACAGTTCAACAAAACAGATTACATGCCGGTCATGTTCCAGATATTTTACAAAAACAATTTACAGAATGTTATTTATATCAATACTTATAAAACGAAACAAATACTACCCGATAACACTTTCGTTTTCGACAAGAAAAAATATCCGGATGCTGAAATAATTGATTTAAGATAAGAAACTGATTAAAAAGATATGTCTACAGAAAAAATTCGTTGCCTGATTATAGGCTCCGGCCCTGCCGGATATACCGCGGCTATATATGCATCAAGAGCCAATTTATCCCCTATTCTTTATGAAGGAATACAACCAGGAGGGCAGTTAACGACCACCACCGAAGTGGAGAACTTCCCGGGGTATCCGCAAGGAATCACAGGTTCCGAAATGATGGAAGATTTACGCAAACAGGCCGAACGTTTCGGGACCGACATCAGGAGAGGAATTGTAACATCCACCGACTTATCGGAATCTCCTTATAAAATCATCATCGACGGAGAAAAAACAATAGAAACGGAAGCATTAATTATCTGTACCGGAGCAACAGCCAAATACCTGGGATTGGCAGACGAAGCCAAATACGCCGGACAGGGAGTTTCCGCATGCGCTACCTGCGACGGATTCTTTTACAGAAAAAAAACCGTTGCCGTAGTAGGAGGAGGCGATACTGCCTGCGAAGAAGCGATCTATCTGGCAGGATTGGCGGAAAAAGTCTATCTGATTGTCCGGAAAGACTATCTGAGAGCCTCTAAAATCATGCAGGAACGTGTGTTAAATCATTCCAAAATTGAAGTTTTATTCAAACACAATGCCATTGGACTGTTCGGGGAAAGTGGAGTGGAAGGAGCTCATCTGGTGAAGAATATGGGAGAGGCAGAAGAGGAAAAAATAGATATCGCCATCGACGGATTTTTTCTGGCAATCGGACATACTCCTAACTCAACCCCGTTCAAACCTCATTTGGAAACTGATGAACAGGGATATATCAAAACGATTCTGGGTACACCCAGAACCAATATTCCAGGCGTTTTTGCTGCAGGAGACGTAGCGGATCCTCATTATAAACAAGCAATTACGGCTGCCGGAACAGGATGCATGGCTGCAATAGAAGCGGAGAGATATCTAAGTAGATAAGAAATAGTCATTTACCCTAATTAAATTTGTATTAAAAAACATTTTCTTGAGGATAATTTTCTTAATTTTGTGTTTTATAATATTGTTTTATAACATATAATACTTTGTGATGAGAAATCAGGAAGTTATAGATTTATCAAGCAGTCTGTCGGAAGTCTGGAGGTTATTGAGCGAAGATGAACGGGAAGTACTTCGGAGAAGCGCTTATGTTCAACACTTTAAAAAAAACAGGCCCATCTATTCAGAGGGAGATGAACCCAAAGAAATGATGTGCTTGCTGAGAGGAAAAGTAAAGATATATAAAGAAGGTGTCGGAGGAAGAAATCAAATCATCCGAATGATCAGACCTGTCCAGTATTTTGCATACCGCGCTTACTTTGCACAAGAGAGATACTTGACTGCAGCCTCTGCTTTCGAGGCCTCAACTGTCTGTTTTGTCCCGATGTCGGTAGTTATGAGCCTGCTTAATAAGAACAACAAATTAGCTATGTTTTTCATCAAACAGTTATCTATTGACCTGGGAATTGCAGATGAAAGAACCGTAAGCCTTACGCAAAAACATGTTCGCGGGCGTCTGGCGGAAGCATTGGTGTTTTTAATTGACAATTATGGTTTGGATGAAGACCTGTCTATTAATATCTTTCTGGTACGCGAAGATTTGGCAAATCTCTCCAACATGACCACATCCAACGCCATTCGTACGCTTTCTACTTTTGTAAAAGAACGGATAATCGCATTAGACGGAAGAAGAATTAAAGTATTGGATGAAGAAAGGTTAAGAAAAATCAGCAAGGTAGGATAAACTATTCCAATAATTTCTTCAAAAAGCTATCTAAATCTTTATTCAAATCAGCCAGTAATCCATCGTTCAACTTAAGAGTATCATCATCTATAAACAGCAGTTCTTCGGACACAATAAAATCATTATCTACCAAACTGACAGAAAAAGGCTTGTATACATAATCTCTTTGGAAATATCCGCCTTTACTGACGTTTTCAACCGCCACTTTTATCGATGAAATAAATTCTTCCTCCCTGTTTTTATCGAAAGATTTCGAAAAGTCATCTAACTCCACTTCCGACAAGCGATTTTCCATATCATCAAATACGACCATAATTGTATTCTCTTCATCGAAATAAAGGTAAACATCACTCAACGTATTCTCTGCGAATTGCGCTTCAAAAGTATCTAAACCCTGTATTATAGCCGATTCTATCCGCGAAATCAAATGTTCATTTTTTATCATCATGGAGGTAACTTTAAAATTAAGTCCTTTAGTAATCTGCAAATCTACGAAAAATCATTCATTATACAATCTCTTAAAAAGAAAGATATTAATGCCTTCCTAAAGAATAGGAAACAGCTAATATCCCATATATATTATACATATCGAAAGCTATTCCTGTAAAATCAGAAGGGAATAACGAATTCAATCCCCAGGACAATTGTCCCATCAATGAAAACTGTTCTGAAAACTTCCAGGAAGCGGCGAATTGCAATCCATAATCCAATCTCGTTTCTTCGGAAGAGAAATCGAATGTTGCTGTTGTCACTTTTGTTTTCTCTCCAACAGGAGTATCTTTCCTGATATAACCATCGGAAGCGGTGCCTTTGAAGCCAGGATCAAGAAGATACCCAAGATAAACTCCTCCTTGCAAAAGCCATTTTTCAGAAATCTGGCATGTAGCCAGAATAGGCAGAGAAAGATATAGATTTTTGACTTCCGTCTGATTGTGTCCGGTGAAATATCCCACGTATTCTTCACCTCCCATATCCATTTCCGTATGAAGATTCGACACACTGTCCTTAACCGTAAACGCTTTATAATCCAAAGCAAGTTGAGCGGAAACGCCCCATTTATCATTCAGAAAACGAGTTGCTTCAAAGGCAATATGAGGAGCAAGCGCCGGAGTGTACCGTTCCACTTTTCTGATCTCAACCGGCATGGAAGTAGGTGAACTTCCTCCAATATTTAATCCGGCATTGGCCTTCAATTCCCAGAATCCGGAATTTTCCCGTGCGCACACAAATTCCAGACTTAATA
>JAVBSK010000310.1:0-9204 GCA_031556755.1 Bacteroidales bacterium
GTAACCATTGCTCCGATCGGCATTTTTCTACGCAACTTGAAATTAGAAATATCTTTGCGGGAAATGGTTGCAACCGCTTTCTGGCCTGTGATTGCAGTAAGTTCCGAAATCGCCACATCAATCAATTTTTTGTCGGCAACAGCGACTCCTAAACCTTGATTGATCACAATCTTTTTCAATACAGGAACTTGCATCACCGATGAATAAGAAAATTCTTTCATCAATACAGGAACTATTTTTTCCTTGTATTCTTTCTTTAAACTAGCTGTATTACTCATCACTTAATTTCCTTTCCTGATTTTTTAGCAAAACGAACCAACACCCCTTTTTCATTCAATTTGCGACCAATCCTGGTAGGTTTTCCGGAATCCGGATCAAGCACATTCAGGTTTGAAATATGAATGGGAGCTTCTTTCTTAACAATCCCTCCTTGAGGGCTTTTTGCATTAGGCTTGGTACTTTTGGATACCATATTTACTCCTTCCACCAATGCACGTTGTTTTTCGACAAGTACTTGAAGTACACGTCCGGTTTTACCTTTATCAACGCCAGCATTAACGAAAACGACATCGCCTTTTCTGATATGTAATTTACTCATTTCTTTTTTGAATTAAGAATTAAAAATTAAGAACCTGAAATTTCACTTTCAATTTTCAATTTTCAATTTTTCATTTATTTATAGTACTTCAGGAGCTAAAGAAACGATTTTCATATTCACTGCCCGGAGTTCCCTGGCTACGGGACCAAAGATACGGCTACCTCTGATTTCTCCTGCATTATTCAACAATACGCAAGCATTGTCATCGAATCTGATATAAGAACCGTCTGCACGACGTATTTCTTTTTTCGTACGTACAATCATCGCTTTCGATACCGCACCTTTTTTAACATCACTTGATGGGATTACGTTCTTAACTGCAACGACAATCACATCTCCAACAGAAGCGTAGCGTCTTTTTGTTCCACCTAATACACGGATACAAAGGACTTCTTTCGCCCCACTGTTATCAGCTACTGTAAGTCTTGATTCTTGTTTTATCATAATTACTTCGCTTTTTCAATTATTTCGACTAATCTCCATCTCTTTGTTTTGCTCAAAGGGCGAGTTTCCATGATTTTTACGGTATCTCCGATATTACATTCATTTTTTTCGTCATGAGCATGGAATTTCTTCGTTTTATTAACGAATTTGCCATAAATCGGGTGTTTTTCTTTCCATTTAACAGCAACGGTTATGGATTTATCCATTTTATTACTGAAAACGACACCGATTCTTTCTTTTCTTAAATTTCTAGTTTCCATCAGACTCTGTTGATTATTGATTTTTAAGTTCTCTTTGACGCATTTCTGTTTTCATGCGCGCGAGGTCCTTACGTGCATGCGTAATTGACGCAGGACTGTCCAAAGGAGAAATGCTGTGATTAACTTTTTTCTGATTCAAAGCAACTGTTTCAGCGTCAATCCTTTCTTGCAATTCCTTCGTGCTTAACTCTTTAATTTCTGCTATTTTCATATCAATTACACATTTTGATTTTGATAATCATAGTCGCGTCTCACGACAAACTTGGTAGTCACAGGTAATTTTTGAGCTGCAAGTCTCAAAGCTTCCTTCGCAATATCAAATGGGACTCCTTCTATTTCGAAAATAATTCTTCCCGGAGTCACGGGAGCTACAAATCCTTCCGGAGCTCCTTTTCCTTTACCCATACGTACTTCTGCCGGTTTTTTGGTAATTGGTTTATCTGGGAAAATTCTCACCCAGACTTGACCCTGACGTTGCATATAACGGGTTACAGCAATACGAGCAGCTTCAATCTGACGACCTGTAATCCATTTTGATTGCAATGATTTTATACCAAAAGAACCGAATGCCAACTCATGCCCTCTTCCGGCATTACCTTTCATCCGACCTTTTTGCGACCTTCTGAATTTTGTTTTTTTCGGTTGTAACATTTCTTTTTGAATTAAGAATTAAAAATTTGAAATTTTACTTTCAATTTTCAATTTTTCATTGTTAATTACTTTTTTTCTCCTCTCGGCGCTCTTTTTTTGAAGTTTCTATCACCTCTGTCTCCCCTTTCATTTCTATCACCTCTACCTTCAGAACGGCCTCCACGACCAGATTCTTTAGATGCTGTGAATGAAGGTGCAAGATCTTTTTTTCCATAAATCTCGCCACGACAAATCCAAACTTTGATACCCAAAAGACCTACTTTAGTCAAAGCTTCTCCCAAAGCATAGTCAATGTCGGATCTGAGTGTGTGTAACGGAGTTCTTCCTTCTTTATACATTTCCGAACGCGCCATTTCAGCACCGTTCAAACGTCCTGAGATTTGAATTTTGATACCTTCTGCTCCCATTCTCATGGTTGAAGCAATAGCCATCTTGATGGCGCGACGGTATGCTACTTTTCCTTCCAATTGACGAGCGATATTATTCGCTACGATTACAGCGTCCAATTCAGGTCTTTTTACCTCAAAGATATTGATTTGAACCTCTTTATCCGTAATTTTCTTCAATTCTTCTTTCAGTTTGTCAACTTCCTGACCACCTTTACCGATGATGATACCTGGACGAGCTGTACAAACTGTGATTGTGACTAATTTCAACGTACGTTCAATAACAATGCGAGATACACTTGCTTTAGCGAGACGGGCATTGAGGTATTTACGAATCTTGCTGTCTTCTAACAAAGTATCGCCATAATTATTGCCTCCATACCAATTTGAATCCCATCCACGGATGATTCCCAAACGATTACTTATCGGATTTGTTTTTTGTCCCATTTAGCAATTAATTTTGATTATCTGTTTTTGTATCCACAAACAATGTTACGTGATTAGAACGTTTACGCACCCTATATCCTCTTCCTTGAGGAGCAGGACGCATTCTCTTCAACATAGTTGCAGAGTCAACGCTGACTGATGTAACATATAACTCACCATTTTCCGCTTTCCGCTCATTTTTTTGTTCCCAGTTAGAGATCGCCGAGCGCAACAGTTTTTCAACTTTAGCGGCAGCTTCCTTATTCGAGAACTTCAAAACGCCAAGAGCTCTAAAGGCTTCCATCCCACGAATCATGTCAACGACCAACCTCATCTTACGGGGAGAGGTAGGCACATTCCGCAATTTAGCGAAATACATGCTCTTTTGAGATTCCTTTCTTTTATCGGCTGATATTCTTTTTCTAGCACCCATTTTTTCTTATTTTATTTCAGATTGCTAAATTTCCTGTTATTTTTTCTTATTACCAGCATGACCACGGAACTGACGTGTCGGTGAAAATTCACCTAATTTGTGTCCAACCATGTTTTCTGTAACATAAACAGGAATAAATTTATTTCCATTGTGAACAGCAACGGTATGCCCTACAAAATCGGGCGAAATCATTGAAGCTCTTGCCCAGGTTTTAACCACAGCTTTTTTACCTGACTCATTCATAGCCAAGATTTTCTTCTCAAGCTTGAGATTAATATAGGGACCTTTTTTTAACGAACGACTCATATTTTACTCTAATTAATCAGGTTACTTTTTTCTTCTCTCAATAATGTATTTAGAAGAGTGTTTCTTCGGAGCCCTTGTTTTCAAGCCTTTAGCATACAGGCCCTTGCGTGATCTCGGGTGTCCTCCTGAAGCACGTCCTTCACCACCACCCATCGGGTGATCAACGGGGTTCATTACAACTCCGCGAACTCGGGGACGACGTCCAAACCATCTGGTTCTACCAGCTTTACCTGATCTTTCGAGTGCATGATCTGAGTTTCCTACGCTACCAATCGTAGCTTTACAAGCGGAAAGGATTTTACGGGTTTCTCCGGAAGGCATTTTAATAATTGCGTAGTCACCTTCTCTCGAAACGACTTGTGCAAATGTACCTGCAGAACGAACCATTTTAGCTCCTTGTCCCGGACGTAATTCAATATTATGAACTACTGTTCCTAAAGGAATATTTGCCAATGGCAAACTGTTACCGACTTCAGGTGCTGCATCTTTACCTGACATCACTGTTTGGCCTACTTCCAATCCGTTGGGTGCAAGGATATAAGTCTTTGCGCCATCAACATAAAACAACAAAGCAATGCGAGCTGAACGATTAGGATCATACTCAATTGTCTTTACAGTTGCAGGAATGCCATCTTTACTTCTCTTGAAATCGATCAGACGGTATTTTTGCCTGTGGCCACCACCAATATAACGCATGGTCATTTTACCCTCGTTATTACGGCCACCCGACTTTCTTTTTCCGACCACAAGAGACTTCTCCGGTGCACTAGCAGTGATTTCACTAAATGCTCCGATAATCTTGTTTCTTTGCCCCGGCGTTGTGGGCTTTAATTTACGAATTCCCATTAATTTATAATTAAAATTACGAATTATGAATTACGAACCACGAATCAATAATTTATAATTCGTAATTCGTAACTCATAATTGATTTAGATATTGCTCAAGAAATCTATTGTTTCGCCCTCTTTCAAAGTAACAATCGCTTTTTTGAAAGCAGGTACTCTCCCAACAATCGCTCCCGATTTCGTATATCTGGACTTTAATTTTCCATCATAGTTCATTGTATTCACCTGAACTACGGTTACATTATAAAGTTCTTCAACGGCTGCTTTGATTTGCAGTTTGTTGGCATCCGGAGAAACACGAAAACCATAACGATTAGAAAATTTTTCACTGATCGCTGTTTGTTTTTCCGTTACTATAGGTTTAATAATAATTCCCATTCTTCGTTCTCCTTTTTATTAAATGTTATTGATAGCAGCCAAAGAACTTTCTGTAATCACAAGCTGATTTGCATCAAGTACCTTATAAGTATTCAGTTCAGCAACCGTTACTACATTTGTTTTTTGTAAATTACGAACTGATTTGTAGATATTATTGTTATTCTCCGCCAAAATGACAAGCAATTTTTTATCTCCTACTTTCAGGTTGTTAGTCAATGATACAAATTCTTTTGTTTTTGGCACTTCGAAAGAGAAGTCTTCCACGACTAAGATGGCATTGTCTTTTGCTTTGTAAGCTAAAGCCGATTTACGAGCCAATGATTTTACTTTTTTGTTGAGTTTAAAATCATAATCTCTGGGTTTAGGACCAAAAACACGGGCTCCCCCCACTAAAACAGGAGAATTAATATCTCCACGACGAGCGCCACCGCCACCTTTTTGGCGACCTAATTTACGGGTACTTCCAGAAATTTCACTTCTCTCCTTGGATTTATGAGTTCCCTGACGTTTGTTTGCCATGTATTGTTTTACATCCAGATAGATGGCATGATCATTGGGTTCAATACCAAAGATAGAATCGTTGAGAGTTACTTTCTTTCCGGTATCCTCTCCTTTGATGTTATATACACTTAATTCCATTACTTTTGTATTATTACGATTGAACCTTTTGCTCCGGGAACAGAACCTTTCACCAACATCAAGTTATGTTCAGGGATTAACTTAATTATCTCGAGGTTTTGAACGGTAACTCTTTCATTTCCCATCTGACCTCCCATACGTGTTCCTTTGAAAACCTTTGCAGGATAAGAACAAGCTCCGATAGAACCCGGGTGACGTTGACGGTCACTTTGTCCCAACGTTGCTTCTCCAACCCCAAGGAATCCGTTACGTTTTACAACCCCCTGAAAACCATTTCCTTTTGAAGTTCCAATCACATCGACATAGATTTCACCATCGAAATAATCGACAGTCAATACATCTCCAAGTTTGTACTCTCCTTGTTCTTTGAACTCGGCCAAGTGTCTTTGAGGAGCTACTCCAGCTTTTTTGAAGTGTCCTAATTCAGGTTTAGAAGTATGTTTTTCCTTCTTTTCCTGAAAGCCTATTTGAACAGCTTCATACCCGTCGTTTTCTACGGTCTTCACTTGAGTAACAACACAAGGACCTACGTCGATAAAAGTGCAAGGAAGATTTTTACCATCGGCACGGAAAACGGCAGTCATTCCGATTTTTTTTCCAATTAATCCTGGCATTTCACTTAATTTTTAATAATTCACAATTTATATACATGTACGGACGGGTTCAGAACCCGCCCCCGACATTCTATACTTTAATTTCCACTTCAACTCCACTTGGCAACTCCAGCTTCATCAAAGCATCAACCGTTTTTGCTGTGGAATTATAGATATCGATCAATCTTTTATAAGAAGATAATTCGAATTGTTCGCGTGATTTCTTATTCACGAAAGTTGATCGGTTTACCGTAAAAATACGTTTGTGCGTAGGAAGAGGAATCGGCCCGCTGATCGTAGCACCCGTACTCTTCACTGTCTTTACGATTTTCTCAGCAGATTTATCTACCAAGTTATAATCGTACGATTTTAATTTAATTCTAATTTTTTGGCTCATTGCTTTTTATTGAATTTTAAGTTGTAAGTTATAAGTTGTAAGAAAGAGCCATTTCCTCCTTTTCAACTTAATATATAAATCAAAGTTGTAAGCCCTAACTTAGGACTTACAACTTATAACTTTATTTTATCAAATCCACACGACCTTTAACTTCTGTCAAGACTTGTTTTGCGATGGACGCAGACACTTCTTCGTAGTGAGAGAAAGTCATTGTGCTTGTAGCACGACCTGAAGTAATGGTACGCAATGCGGTTACATATCCGAACATTTCCGCCAATGGAGCTTTCGCTTTCACTATACGGGCGCCGGTACGACTTGTATCCATTCCTTCCACTTGTCCGCGACGTTTGTTCAAGTCACCTATCACATCTCCCATACTTTCTTCTGGGGTAATTACTTCAATCTTCATGATAGGCTCTTTCAGTACAGGTCCTGCTTTTTCGCAGGCGCTCTTAAATGCCTGAATTGCACAAATTTCGAATGATAACTGATCGGAGTCCACTGCGTGGTAAGAACCGTCGATGACAGTCACTTTCAATTTATCCAAACCATACCCTGCCAATACACCATTTTTCATGGCACGAGTAAAACCTTTTTGAATAGAAGGGATATATTCTTTAGGAATATTACCTCCTTTAACTTCATCTACAAATTGTAATTCACCTTCGAAATCAGCAGAAGCCGGTTCTACACGAATAATCATGTCTGCAAATTTACCACGACCACCCGTTTGTTTCTTATAAGTTTCACGTAATTCAACAGACTTCGTAATAGACTCTTTATAGGATACCTGCGGACGACCTTGATTACATTCAACCTTAAATTCGCGTCTCAAACGGTCGATAATGATTTCCAAATGTAACTCTCCCATTCCGGAAATAACCGTTTGACCTGTTTCTTCGTCGGTTTTAACCGTAAATGTAGGATCTTCCTCAGCCAGTTTGCTAAGTCCCATTCCCAATTTATCCAAGTCTTTTTGTGTTTTAGGCTCAACTGCTATTCCGATAACCGGATCGGGGAAATCCATAGATTCCAACACGATCTGATGGTCTTCGCTACATAAAGTATCTCCCGTACGGATATCCTTGAAACCAACTCCTGCTCCGATATCACCGCAACCGATGAAGTCTTTCGGATTTTGTTTATTGGAGTGCATCTGGAACAAGCGGGAAATACGTTCCTTTTTATCAGAACGGGTATTATATACATAAGAGCCAGCTTCCAATTCTCCCGAATATACACGGAAGAAACAAAGACGACCGACATAAGGGTCTGTTGCTATTTTGAATGCCAAAGCACACAAAGGTTCGTCTGATTTCGGATAACGAACGATCACTTTTTCCGGATCATCAGGGTCTGTACCTTCAATAGCAGGCGTATCCACTGGGCTGGGCAAATAAGCGCAGACATTGTTCAATAAACATTGTACTCCTTTATTTTTGAAAGAAGAACCACAAGTCATCGGATTGATCTGCATAGCCAATGTTCCTTTGCGGATGGCCATACGAATTTCATCTTCCGTGATAGTTGAAGGATCTTCGAAATATTTTTCCATCAAAACATCATCACATTCCGCCAATGTTTCAAGCATTTTTTCTCTCCACTCTTCAGCTTCGTCAACGAGATCCAACGGAATTTCTTCTATCGAATAATCAGCGCCCATCGACTCATCATGCCAGAAATAAGCTTTCATCGTAACGAGATCAACAATACCTCTGAATTTTTCTTCAGCGCCTACCGGTATTTGAATCGGACAAGGATTAGCTCCCAGCACCTCTTTTACCTGACGGACAACTTCAAAAAAGTTAGCTCCCGAACGGTCCATTTTATTTACATAACCCATACGAGGAACATTATATTTATCTGCCTGGCGCCAAACAGTCTCTGATTGAGGCTCAACACCACCAACTGCACAGAATGCAGCTACCGCTCCATCCAAAATACGCAAAGAACGTTCAACTTCCACAGTGAAGTCAACGTGTCCCGGAGTGTCAATCAGGTTAATTTTATATGTTTCATTGTTGTACTTCCAGTTAGCAGTAGTCGCAGCCGAAGTAATTGTAATACCACGTTCTTGTTCCTGTTCCATCCAGTCCATCGTAGCGGCTCCATCATGAACCTCTCCGATTTTATGTGTAAGACCTGTATAGAAAAGGATTCTTTCGGACGTGGTCGTTTTACCAGCATCAATGTGAGCCATGATACCGATGTTTCTTGTATATTTCAGTAATTGATCTGAACCTTTTGCCATTTTTTTACAATTAAGAAATGAAGAGAATGAAAGAAACGAAAGAAACTACAACTTCGATTTCATTATTTTTCATTCCTTTTATCATTTTCATTATTTCATTATTTAAAATCTGAAGTATGCAAAAGCACGGTTAGCTTCAGCCATTCTATGCATATCTTCTTTTCTCTTGAAAGATCCACCTTGGTTGTTGAATGCATCAACAATTTCAGCAGCCAACTTATCAGCCATAGATTTACCTCCCCTTTTGCGGGAATATAAAATCATATTTTTCATTGAAATGGATTCTTTACGTTCGGGACGTATTTCTGTAGGAACCTGGAATGTAGCTCCTCCGATACGGCGAGATTTCACCTCAACAAGCGGAGTAATATTATCCAATGCTTGTTTCCAGATTTCGAGGGAAGATTTAGATTCGTTAGGCATTTTAGCCTTCACATTATTCAAAGCGGTGTAGAATATCTCAAAGGCAACACTTTTCTTGCCATCATACATCAAGTGGTTCACGAATTTCGTAACCTTCTTGTCACCATAGACAGGATCAGGAAGAATCTGTCTCTTCTTTGGTTTAGTCTTTCTCATTTTGTTCTAAAATTTTG
>JAVBSK010000111.1:0-3814 GCA_031556755.1 Bacteroidales bacterium
TGGAACAGGAAAAAATAGTAGGAAACACCTTTATAGTAGACATCAAGCTGCATCTGGATTTATCCCTGGCTTCTGAAACAGACAATTTATTCGACACAATCAGTTACGCTGATGTTTTCGATCTCGTCAGATCCGAAATGCAAATCTCCTCCGATTTATTAGAACATGTTGCAGGAAGAATATTGCGAAAAATCAAATCCGGTTTTTCGTCCATTGATCAGGTTGAGATTTGCATAGCAAAAGAAAATCCGCCTTTGGGAGCAGAAATCGAATCCGCTTCCGTCACTCTGATCGGATAAAGAACCTCCGGAACGGATATTCAATTCACCTGGCCGAATATATCAATCAAATCCGCTCGAGTTAGTTTTTCGAAATCAGACAAACGCGGCGTAACGATCAACCCAGACATCTCTACCGTAGCCGGACTGATGAGAATCTGATCCTCTCCTTCTCTAAAATATTGCCTGGGACGATGCTGTTTCCGTTCGAAGACACAAACTTTCCAACTTACGGAGTCATACCACAACAAAACATTGAGATCAGGCTCTCCCTGCTGCGAAACAAATTGTTTTTCAAAAGAAGTTATCAACTCAGAAATATCATCTCCCTCCAAAAGAAAGCAGGTACGCAATCCGTCTTTTATTTCATATATAAAATCACTTATGAGTCTTCCATATTTATTTTTCAGAGAGAGAATATCCCGGAACAAAGGAAATTCAGACTTCAACCCTGCCTGAAAATGCAAGTGACTGGGAGCTGAGGCTCCACATCTTGCTCCGTTGAAAAATACAATATAATCATCTATTTCTTTTGCCAAAACAAGCATCTCCCGCAAGTTTCCTTTGATTGTTTGCGGCGTATGCCGTCTGGAAGCAATAGTCAGATGCCTCGAAAATACAGGAAAAGGATTACACAGTATTACAAAATCCGTTCCAAATGCAAGCATCTTCTGTGCTTCCGGACGATTTTCAGGGCATAAAAAACATCCTGTCTTGCTGGAAATAGCATTTTGAATATTTGCAGTAACGGAACGTACCCGTCCCGGATTGAATTGAAGAATCACATCGAATCCGTCGAAAGCAATCGTCCTTGTTCTTAGCTCGTTCAAAGACTCGTAATTATCCCGGAGCAACGGCCATGAATAAAGTTGCTCTTCAAACAACTGATTTACATTTAATTGTAAATTATTCATTTAAGATATGGCTTCTCTGATTTTCATCAATTTCACCAACAATGGCTCCAATAAATCCAGTTGCAACATATTCGCACCATCGGATTTTGCTTCCTGTGGATTGTGATGCGTTTCAATGAAAAGTCCATCCACTCCAACCGCCACGGCAGCTTTTGCTACAGTCTCTATCAATTGAGGTAAGCCTCCTGTTACACCTGTGTTTTGATTCGGTTGCTGAAGCGAATGGGTGATGTCCATCACGACAGGAAATCCAAACGTTTGCATTTCCGGAATCCCCCTGTAATCAATCACCAAATCAGTATATCCGAAAGTCGTCCCCCGTTCCGTAAGCATCACATTATTATTGCCGGAATCCACAATTTTCTGTACGGCAAATTTCATGGATCCGGGAGACAGGAACTGTCCTTTCTTCACATTAACTATTTTACCGGTTTCGGCGGCGGCGACCAACAAATCTGTCTGGCGACACAGAAAGGCCGGGATCTGTAATACATCCACATATTCCGCAGCAATAGCGGCATCCTGACTTTCATGAATATCCGTCACCACAGGTACACCGAACGTCTCCCTCACCTTGCGTAAAATTTTCAAAGCGTTTTCGTCACCGATACCCGTAAAAGAATCTTTTTTGGAACGATTAGCCTTTTTATATGAACCTTTAAACACATAAGGTATATTTAATTTCCCGGTTATCTCTATAATTCTTTCCGCAATTTTCATCGCCATCTCTTCTCCTTCAATGGCGCAAGGCCCCGCAAGGAGAAAAAACGATTTTTTATTATTAATCAATTGTTCTAAATACATATATTATTATGATAAATTTCTATAATTCAATGAAGAGTGAGAGATTTTCAACTCTTAACTTGTATCTTATCTACTCTATATTTTTATCAGTTCATATTCCCGTTTCCCAACACCGATTTCTTCAGCATACTGTAGAGTATATTTCCAATCCGTATGAGGATGAGTCGTATGAAAACGATCTTCTTCACAATGGTCACATTGATGCTCTCCTACTTTCTCAGACAAACGACTGCCTTTCATGATGGGCGCCTTGTTTACCAGGTCTACCGAAGCCTGGTCGAGAGCAACCGGATCGAATGAAGCCAAAATTCCTATATTCGGGACAATCGGAACATCACTATAACCCCAACAATCACAATCAGGCGATACATCCATAATAAAATTAATATGGAAATGGAGTTTGTCTTTAAGTACCGCCAAGGTATATTCCGCAATCTTATAACACAATTCATCAGGAGCGCTTGACCAATCGGGCTGAGCCGCATCAAACTGACAAACTGCAATACATTGACCACAGCCGACGCAAACCAATTGATCAATAACAGCTTTTCGGTTCCCGTCAAGAGTAACAGCGGCATGACGACAAGATCTCACGCACAACGAACATCCCGTACAATTCTTCGTTTCAATAAATGGAATAGAAGACGAATGCATCTCCATTTTACCAGGTACTGCACCTGCTCCCATGCCCAGATTCTTCAAAGCGCCTCCGAAACCAGTTTGTTCGTGCCCCTTGAAATGATTCATGGAAACAATTACATCCGCATCAGCGATCGCAGTTCCAATCTTTGCGGTTTTACAATACTTTCCGTTGATTTCTATTTCCCTGAAATCCATCCCATTCAATCCATCCGCAATAATCACATGGCAACCTGTGGAGAATGGGGAAAATCCGTTTTCATAAGCTGAATCCAGGTGATCCAATGCATTCGAACGCCGTCCGCTGTAGAGCGTATTGCTATCAGTCAGAAAAGGCTTCCCTCCCAATTTCTTAATTTCAACGACTACCTTGCGAGCGAAGTTAGGACGGAGATAAGCCATATTTCCCGGCTCTCCGAAATGAATCTTTATTGCAACAAATTTCTTATTGAAATCTATCTCCTGCATACCTGTACGCTGAAGCAATAAACTCAATTTTTTAAAAATATTCTTATTCGGACTTGTAGAAAAATCCGTAAAATAAACTTTTGACGGTTCCGTGTTCATTTCCTTTGTCATATTTAAAGATTCACAAACTTACATAAAAATCCTGATTTAGAAGAAACTGATTATGAATTTTTCAGTTGATTTGAAGACTTGATCCGGGGTACCTTTGCTAAGCTAGCAGATACTCAGCCAGTGTTTAGCAAAAGCCTAATACTTACACATCTGATCTGTCAATTATATAAATAATTTAAAACCGGCCTTAAAATTCAATCATACTGAACAAAATTCCATTGATTGAGTACAATACTCTTTATTCTCAAATGCTTTTTTACATATGTTTGCATTCGAATTTGAACTTATTATAATTAACGATAATGAATAACAGAAATTTTCACCTGACATTCTTTCTTTTTTTGACATTGCTCATTCCGGCGCAAGCACAACAACTTGCATTTCCGGAAGCTGTAGGTTTCGGACGTTTCGCCACCGGAGGAAGGGGTGGAACTATATACCATGTAACGAATCTGAACGATTCAGGAACAGGTTCTTTCCGGGATGCAGTCAGTAAACCCAACCGGATTATTGTTTTTGATGTAGGCGGGGTGATTCGTATCAGTTCTGCCATTACGGTATCTTCTAACCTGTATATTGCCGGACAAACGGCTCCGGGAG
>JAVBSK010000341.1:0-2585 GCA_031556755.1 Bacteroidales bacterium
CCACCAGGTTCCTTCACCCCTGGATTTTTTTGTAAAATCATGACGGTAGTCGGTTTTATTGTCGCTGAATCTGATCACCGAACCGGGAGCTAAGTACAATGCCGTATTGCTTTTCAATTTTAGATTTCCCATATAATATAAACCCTTGGGGACGTACACAATCCCTTGTATGCCGGTCTCCGTTCCGTATGCACTGGCTTTATCAACGGTCTGTTGAATCGCTTCAGCTACTTTTCGTGTATTCAACTGGGAAGTTGCATTCAATGTCTTCAAATCGTCTGCAATATTAAATACCCCGATTGTACCTGGTAACGGAACATCTGTCTCCGCTTTGTCCCTGGCGATTACAACACGACGTCCGTTTATTTTCACAAACAGATAATAGTCTGTTTTCATAACGAACGAACAAGTATAATCATCGATCTTCGTTACGGGTATTTCCAATTTATATGGATGAACAGATATGGAATTAATCTTATCTTTTGCTTTTATTTTAATGGTAACGTCACCGGCAGAACACCAAAAAGTTGTGTAGTTGTAGCCTAAATATCCGCTTTGTCCTGACTTCATCCCATCAATGACCGGAAGTTCCACCTCGTTAGCATATATTTTATACAAGTCAGTAAGAGGATGTATATTAGCTGGTATTTCGTTAAAAAAAATACCTTTATCCTGTGCTGCATCAATCTTTCCGGAAGAACACGACAATAGTGCAATAATTAGAAATATCAAAAAAGATTTTGAATATTGTAATTGTATTTTCGCAGTAATCATATCTTTAACAATCCATTAAGAAATTATTATGAACCAATCTACCTGTATGAATACCACTTTCAAGCACTTCTCATGTATGCTATCTTTTTTTGTTATTTGTATTTGATGGTATTTGATAATTGCTTTCTATGATGCAAAAGTATCTGGAATGACAAATTTATACAAGTACTATTTTATCAAAACACGATACTTTTTTATCACAAATAAAAAACAAAGCAGAAAAAACCATAAAAAAACAGGCTTTTAATTATGAAAATAAGAAAGAAAGAGAGCTAAAAAGTATAAGAAAAACACAAAATTGACAAAAGGAATCAATCTATTTTATTTTTGATCATACAATATTACTGATACTCTTTTGACACCAAAACATCAAAAAAGTATCAGTTATATATATATTTTTTTCGGTTATTGATAATTGTTGATATTCACTGCGTTCGGAATACTCATTGTCATTTCTGCAGTTGTCTGTTGAAGTCTGAAATAATTCCGACAGTATTATCCTTCTGAAAAACAGAATATAGCCCTTGTTGCTCCTGTGCCGGATCTCCCATGTAATCATCTCCTTTCCGCCAAAAGACATGTTCCTTATTTTGCTTTGCCAAACCACCCCACGCCCAGAAATTAACACCTGCTAAAAAGCCATTGTTCCGGCTGTCTTTCCGTACAAAATCAAATACATAAGAATAATATTCATCCCTGTTTTTTGTCGGGGAACCGATAGTAAATAAAAATTCATCCCGCGGAAATCCGAATTCTTCAATCACAAGAGGTTTTTTAATCTTTTCGGCAATTTTCAGATGTTGTTGAATATATTTACCTGTTTCCTGTTTTGAATAGTCTAATGTTCCGTTCAAATCTTCCTTTTTCGCCCATCCCCAGTTATATGGCCAGATATGGATTGTCGTATAATCAATATCCTTGTAAGAATGAATAAGTTCCCAAAGTTGTATATCTCCCTCACAACCTTGATAGCCTTCACTGCCTATGGAAAGTAAATGATTGGGATCCAGTTCTTTTATCAAAGATGCAACGGAATGAATCCATAAAGCGTAAGCAACTTTATTTTCCGTGGCAAATGCTCGCGGTTCATTTCCTATCTGCCAGGCCATAATAGCAGGATCCTGCGTGTAGGGTTTATTGGTATACCGGTTTACGCGGGAAAGAATAAATTTCACATGGTTGGCAAACATCATCTTACAGGTATCACATTGCTGGTATTGTTTCACATATTCGGAAAAAGCGTTCCAACCGTCAACGGCAGGAATCGGCGCTTTTCCGCGTCCCGTCCATTCCAGATACTGGCTATAGCCACCCGACCATTCCCATGAATTATTCAGGAATAATACAGCCGACATATTTCGTTTGCTCATTTCCGACAACAAAAAATCCAATCCATCTAAAATGGTATCGTTATAAACTCCCGGAGCTGTTTGCAGGGTAGGTTCTACCTTGGATGTAATGCCGTTCGCTCCGTCAGCTCCAACCAAAATGCGCAGATTGTCAACTCCGATTGCAGCAAGCGAATCCAGTTCTGCCAGTAAGCGGGAGCGATTGCCACCTTCTCCCTGTGATCCAAGGATAGCCCCATACCAGAAATTAGTTCCTATATAATAATATGGTTCTCCCTGTTTTATAAACTGTCCGTTTTTTAGTCTGATGAATGAATCGCTATCCTGTTTTATTGAGGTATCTGAATTGCAGGAAAATAAAAATATGACTAATAATATAATGTAAAAGTTATGGATTATTTTCTTCATGGTTAAACTGATCTATAATTATTTTCTATGGTACAAAAGTATCCTGAATAGCAA
>JAVBSK010000240.1:0-9316 GCA_031556755.1 Bacteroidales bacterium
GATAAAGGTTGTACATATTTTTTCAGCGTATCCGCTTTCAATCCGTCCGCCCAAAAATCAATATAGAGCCGGTACATGTATTCTGTGGTGGCCATCAATTTTTCGTCTCCGGAATAGATATTCCCACGTTGTGCGGGAACTTCTATGTTGGGTCTAATCTGTGCAGCGCCTAATTTTCTCCATACGCTTCCTTCAACAAAAGAGATATAGGAGGCTTTTACGAAAATGGCTATAACAAGGCATCCGAAGCAGACTGCCACGACAAAATATTTCATTCTGATCTTGTTATGTTGAGATTGCTTGGCCATGATATTTACAGCTTATTTATGAATTTCAATCGGAGGTGTTTTTGAACCGGATAATTCCATTCCTTTTGATTCTACCAATGTTTCTATCTGGGATGGACGGCTATTGGTTGTCAATTTTGTCGACAATACCAGATTCTCGTATTTCACATCTTTTAATTCTCTTTTCAGGTCTTCTATCTGTGTAATCTTTTTCAGACAGGAATAACGGTTTCCGATGAAAAGAATACATAATATAGCGATGAGTATCAACAATTTGGATTGTTTTACAACAAAATCTTCTTTCAGGATATCACCTCCCAGAATATTCAACAAAGAATTTTTTTTCTTTTTCTTTTTTTGTTGCGGTTGCTTGTAATTCGTCGGTTCCATATAAATATTCTATCCCTGAAAGGGGCTTCCGTGAATATGATTTTTGTTAATTATATAATTTATCTCCCTATAAAGTCCCTTTAGAGGATTTAGGAGTTTTTCTCTACTATCCTTAGTTTGGCGCTTCTGGAACGCGGATTGTTTTCTATTTCTGCTTCTCCCGGAACAATTACTTTGTTGTTGATTTGTTTGAATGGAGTAATTAAGTTTCCGTAAAAATCTTTTTCCGTATTTCCTTCGAAGTTTCCTGTTTTAAAAAGATTTTTTACTAGGCGATCTTCCAGGGAATGGTAAGTGATGACAACCAATCGTCCTCCCGGAGCAAGTAGTTCGGCTGCTTGCATGAGCATCTCTTTCAATGCATTCATTTCTCCGTTTACTTCTATCCGGAGGGCTTGAAAAGCTTGCGCCAGGTATTTTTTTTCTTTTTCCCGGCCAAAAAAAGGTTTTAAAATTTCCAGGAAGTCGTTTGTTGTGTGTATCTTTTTTTGAGCTCTGTTTTTAACAATTGCATGGGCGATTTGTCTGGCGTTTCTCAGTTCCCCGTAAAGGTAAAATACATCCGCCAATGCTTCGGAAGAATAATTGTTCAGGATTTCGGCGGCTGTTTTGCCTGCCCGTTTGTTCATTCGCATGTCCAAAGGAGCATCAAAACGAAAAGAAAATCCCCGGGTTTCATCATCAAAGTGATGGGAGGAGACTCCCAAGTCGGCCAAAACGCCATCGAGTCGCTTGATGCCATGCCATTCCATAAAATTGGCAAGGTAACGGAAATTGCTTCTCACGAAAACAAAATGGTTGTTATCGGGAATATTTTTTTCCGCATCTTCATCTTGATCGAATCCGAAAAGTTTTCCGTTCCTGTCCAGTTTTTCCAGGATAGCCCGGGAATGTCCGCCTCCTCCGAATGTCATGTCCGCATAAATCCCCTTGGGATTGATATTCAATCCTTCAATGCTTTCGTTCAGAAGAACGGGAACATGATATTTGACGATATTGTCCATTTCCTTTTTTATGACATAAACTTTTCTATTCCTTCTCTGAATTTATCTTCGTCTGGCAAAGAGTCTTCCAGTTTATTTTTAGCCCACAGTTCGATGACGTTGTTCATTCCAAGGAAACAAACGTCAGAAGTGATTTCGGCGGTTTGCAAATATTTTTTAGGGATCAGAATGCGTCCGTTTGTATCAATCTCAAGTACTTCGACATCTCTGACGAATTTTCTGAAGATGCCTTGTTGATCGGGATTCCACTTGTTGAGGCGAAGACGCATGTTATCAACTTCTTCATTGAAAACATTTTCAGGATATAAAGTGAGACATTTCTGATGGACGTCCATTTTGAGCACAAGTTTTGTGTTTCCTGATGTTTGCAGGATTCTCCGGAAAGGAGCCGGTACGAAAACCCGTCCTTTTATATCAGTCTTAGCGTCTATATTTCCAAGGAATCTGTCCAATTTTAACCCTAAATTATGAATTACGGTGTAAAAGTACAAAATTCTCCACTTTTCTCCACTTTCCTCCACAAAGTTTATTAAAAAGTTATTAACAGGAGGGTGTTGATAACTAAATTATTGAGAATAAAATGGTTAAAGAATAATACTTAGTGGAGGTATACTGAAGCTCCTGGAATTAAAAATCCCCGGTTTCGGATTCGAGACCGGGGATCAAATTTGATTCAGAAGCAGTTTAGATAACTGATTCAATTTCGAGATTTACTTGACTAATTTCAAGAATTCAGAGTTAGTAATATATTTTACAAATTCCATATCGTTTGCAGCTTTTGCAGCCATTGATGAATCCAATTTGACAGACTGTTTTAAGTTGGAAATAACTGAATTAGTATTGTTTGTACGAGCTCCTACGATTGCTTTCAGATAAGATGTTGTTGCGTCAGGATTAGGCACGGCATCCAGGATGCTGCTTGCTTTACTGTAGTTTTTATTCAATATTTGCGCCAATGCGGCGTTGTTGCTTACGGAGTTCGCCATCAGGCCGGCAGCTTTTGAATATTCGCCGTTTTCCAAAGCCAGTAAACCTAAAGCATTGTTCAGTTCGTTTACTCCGGATGCATTTCCCAGGTATTGTTGAGCGCGTTCTTTATCTCCTGCTCTCAAGGCCATCAAAGCATAATTATAGTTCAATTCGGAAGATTTATTTCCTACCAATTGTTCTGCTTGCCTGAACATTTTTTCTGCATCTACAAAATTACCTTTTTCGAATAACAATGAACCTAAGTTATTGTATGCTCTGTAATCTCTGGGATAAATTTGAGTAGCTGAAGTGTAAATCGCCATTTTTTCATCAATGGTTTTAGCCAGTGAAGCGGCGTAGAGAAGTTCTTCAATTGTCAGTGATTTGGGAGATGATGCTGCCATCTGGCTGATTTCCGCATCGCTTCTTCCTACGATTTCCACATTGGCAGTTAATCTGGAACGTCTCAGTTGAGGTAAGATCTCATCAGCCAACACCGAGAATACCGAAGAGATATTCTTGATTTGTTTTTCTCTTTCTTCAGGATCCGAATAAGACGATAATACACTCAGAATAATATTTTTATCCTGAATATTAGATTTTTCAACCAATTGTTTGAAACCTTCCCAATCCTGAGCGGTGTAACGAGCGCTGATAGGAGCTTCTACTTTGGATTTTTTCAATTCTTTGGAAAGATATTGGTTTGTATTTTTTTCACGTTGAGCAGCTAATTTTTCATTTAGTTCGAGACCTCCGTCGGGAGATGCATAAGCTGATACTTCAATGTTTACTTTCTGGTTGGGAGTGATGCTTGCGCTTTCAACAACGCCTTTCCAGTCTTCTACTTCTGTTTTTCTTAATTCGCTGGAACGCAATTCCGCTTGTTGAATCAGGAACATGATGTCCGCTTCATATTTTTCTTTGATAATGCGTTGGAATGCATCGGGAGCGATAGCCGGTGTTTCGGAAGCTACGTTTGCCAATGTGGAAGTTGCAATCACACCGTCTCCGATCTTGATTTCAGGCAGAGGCACTGATTTGTCTCCGATTCTGGCGTCAAAAGTCAGATAAAGATCCGATTTTTCCATAGCAGGAACATATTTGAACGAAGATGTCATTGTTACGTTTCCTCCTGTTTTTTCCGAGATGACTTGTCCGTTTCCTGCTACTTTTTCTCCCTGGAAAGTATAAGTTGTTCCCCATGCTTCGCCTCCCTGATATCTTAAAACGGGAATTACATTGACAGTTGCTTTTTTATTGAACCAGCCTTCAGGGAAAGTGGCGCTGATTGTTACGGGAACTTTTTCTGCAACAGCTTCAAGCGGTTGTGGCGTTGCTTTTACGTAATCCGATGCCAATGGTTTTAGTTTGGATGAGCAGGAGACTAATCCTCCGGCGATAGCCAAAACCAAAATAGGTTTGAAAATTCTTTTCTTCATTTTATTTGTAAATTAGAAATTGATAATATTTTGCTTGCAAAGCTATACGTTATTGATGAGTTATGAAAAAAAAGAGGGATTTTTTTTAGCATTATTTTATAAAAATATACGACTATTAAGATTTCTCTACCGTAACGAACATCCTGTTAGTTAAATAAATCTAAAATAAATAGCTTTCGGACGGTGAATCGTCTGATTTATATCATGAAGATGTAATTTTACACAAGAATTTCATGCACACTTCATTCTATTATTTCGTATGTCTAAAGTAAAAAGCGTTGTTCTGAAAAAGAGTATCTGGGACAACAAGAAAAAGTTAATGTTAATCGCCAACATTGTTGTTGGAATTATTGGTATCGCTTCCATATTGAGTTTTTATAACTTCTTAGAGGGAGATTCTTTTTGGGTCGCTTCTTTTTTTACGGTTGGTTCTCTGTTGAATATTTTAATAGGATTCTATATATACGTAATGAAGAAATTTGAATCGGAGTAATAATCAATTATTGAGTACGTGTCTATAAAAAAAAGCAAAAAGCGGAATTCCGTTTTTTGCTTTTTTTGTTGTTTAATTTTAAGTTTACATACTGACTTCGACGACCAGGAATTTGGTTAATGTCCAGAATTTATGGGTGTCTGTGATTCTCAGTACGACTTTATTTTTGCTATCTTTTTCAAAGCTGTAGGTGCCTTGTGGATGTTTGGAAATCAATTTTCCACTTTTGGCTTCCAATGGAATGGAAGTCAATGTTTGGAAGTCTTTGACTTTGATGAAATAATCTTTATTGAAATCGGTTCCCAATTGTCCTTTTGTCAGGATTTTTTGTTCTTCCAATTCCTTTTTTGTTCCGAAGCAATAATAGACCGTACTGATGATTTGTCCTTGTTCCTTGATTGTTTTCTCCTGACTCTCAACATCTGATTTCAGGTTGGATACATCCGAAGAAAGCATTTCTACGCTCTGACTCAATTCGGCGATCTGAGCGTCTTTCTTTGTCAATTCGGCATGTAATTCGGTAAGGGTTGCTGTTTTTTCCGCCAGTTCATTACGCATACGTTCGATTGTTTTTTTCAATTCGGACGATTGAATATTGGATTTTTTCATTTGTTTGTCCAATTTTTCAATTTGTTCCTTGTTTTTTTGAAGTGTTTCGGCAATCAATTGCATGTCATTTGTGATCCGTTCGCGGGTTGTCGGGGTCATTTCTCCGTTTTGAGAAGATTGTACTGTCAGATAATTTTCTGCTTGTTTGATGCTTTGAAAGTTATCTTCCACCATATTCAGAGTGGAAAGCATTTCATCCAATTCGGCACCAGTCTGAGCATGAGCGATTTTTAATGAATCGTTTTCGGCTTTCAATGCTTTGTATTCTGCAGAATTTTTTCCACAGGATACCAATATCAAAGCACATACTACAGTCATTCCTAATACTAACTTTTTCATACAATTCTGTTTTTTAATATATTAAATGCAAACTATTTTTGTCCCGTACAATATAATTTAATGTTTTTGACGGGAAAAATTTCTTTTTTTCAGGAAGATATGTCAATTCCCGCAATGATTATAACAAATTCTCCTTTCGGTTCGTTCATTTGAAAGTGAGAAATGACTTCATCTAAAGTTCCCCGTACGGTTTCTTCGTGTAATTTTGAGATTTCCCGGGATACGGATGCCCGTCTGTTTGCTCCCAGGTATTCCGCCAATTGAGTCAATGTTTTAAGCACCCTGAAAGGAGATTCATACAAAATAACGGTTCTCTCTTCAAGCGCTAATTGTTTCAGTTTGGTTTGTCTTCCTTTTTTTTGAGGAAGAAATCCTTCGAAACAAAACCGGTCGGTCGGGAATCCCGAATCAACCAAAGCGGGAACAAAAGCAGTGGCGCCCGGCAGACATTCTACTTTTACTCCGTTTTCAACGCAAGCTCTGACCAGTAAAAAACCGGGGTCGGAAATGCCTGGTGTGCCTGCATCCGAAACCAGTGCGATATTCTCTCCCGCCTGTATACGGGAAACAATACTATTTGTCGTTTGGTGTTCATTGAATTTATGATGAGATTGCATTTTATTTTTAATCTCAAAATGCTTCAATAAAAATCCCGTTGTTCGGGTGTCTTCCGCCAAAATCAGGTCAACTTCCTTCAATATGCGCACTGCCCTGAAAGTCATGTCTTCCAGATTGCCTATGGGTGTCGGGACGAGATATAGCCTGGCCATGAGTTAAGAAAATCTTTTTTCGATAAATGCCTTGAATTCAAGGGCGATTTCGTCATCTGTATTCCAAACCTGTTCTTCGATGAAAAACATGGTTTCGTCGAGCGTCTCGAATGTGTTGAGAAGGTCGAATGCCTTATTCATTTCTTCGGCGGATCCGTTGAAAAGTTCCCGTTGAAATCTGAACTTATCATTCAGACTCATATATTTTTGCAGGTCAGTCAATAAAACGGTTTCTTGCTGAAGACTCCTGACCGGGGGGAAAAAACTATCTTTCATCAACTCTTCTTCGGACGAAGGCAGTTTCTCCAATATTTTATCTGTTTTTTCGGAAGAGGTCTGTTCTTCTTTCGCTTCTTCCGGTATTTCATTTGTTTCCGGTTTTATTTTTTCTTCTTTTTTTTCCATCAACAGGCTCGTTTCCAAAAAAGAATCTTGATTCCGGACGAGATGTTGCTCCATGGTTTTCAATTGTTCCTGTTCCAGGAAATGAAGCGTCCCGGATAATTCCTTGATGATATCATAGGAAGAACTGAAAAAAGAAAGAGGCAATATTTCTGATTTTCTTGTATGCCGGAACTGTTCTTCAAGCTCCTGAATCAGTTCCAACGATTGTTCTATTTTGTCTTTGAAAGTCATTTAGGTCTGTATTTAACCGCAAATATATAATTTTTTGAGTTATCTGCTTCGTTCTTTTTATATATAATATTTTGAGTACCCGGTCAAGGTATGCAGTACGCGAATTGATTTATCCGGCTTTTTCGAACATCTTTTTTCTTTTGCTGTTTAATTACAAAGAAATACTATAAATTTGTATCTGCAAGATTCTTTCAAACGATTTTTATCTATGAATTTACGATTTGTTCTCAATATGTATTTCCGTTTTCTTGTTTTGCTTTGCTTCCTTCCCGGATTTTCTCCAGAAGTGAAGTCACAGGATTTTATGTTCCGTATTGAGCTGAAAGACAAGGGAAAGCCTCCTTATTCCATTGATAATCCTTCGGCTTATTTATCTCAAAAATCGATCGAAAGGAGACAAAAACAAGGGATTGCGATCGATAGTACGGATTTGCCGCTCGATCCTGCTTATATGGAGCAGATCCGGACGACTGGAGCGACAATTAAAGCTGTTAGTAAATGGTTGGGAACAGTGGTCGTACACCTGTCTGATTCTTCCCGGGTAACAATGCTTAAAAATTTAAACTTTGTAGATTCGGTTCATTATGTATGGAAAGGGACTTTTCCTCACATTGATGTGATAAAAACATCTGTAAATCCTGATTCGGTATTTAAAAATACGGATGCTCCGGAGAAAGAAATGAATGCTTATGGAGAGGGATATTCCCAGATCAATATGTTGAACGGAGTTTTATTGCATGAATTGGGATTCAAAGGAAAAGGGATGATGATTGCAGTGATGGACGGAGGTTTCCAAAATGTAGATCTGATTCCTTTATTCAGCCCGGAACGAATAAAGGAAGTGAGATCTTTTTCTCACAGGGCAGAAAATCCATTGAGGAATGGAACTTCGCATGGCACATCAGTACTCTCCTGTATGCTTGCCAACGAGTCCGGAGTGATGATCGGCACTGCTCCAGAGGCCGATTATTATTTACTTTCCACGGAAGTTTCGGGAGAGGAATATCCTGTGGAAGAAGATTACTGGGTTGCCGCTGCTGAATATGCAGACAGCATAGGTGTAGATATTTTCAATACATCTTTAGGTTATTCTACTTTTGATGATTCAACATTGAATCATAGTCATGAGCAATTGGATGGAAAGACAATTCCGATTTCCAAAGCCGCTTCAATGGCCGGGAACAAAGGAATATTGCTTTTCAATTCCGCTGGACATGAAGGAAATAAAGCCTGGGTGAAAATTTCTCCTCCGGCGGATGCAATGGAAGTTGTTACTGTCGGAGCAGTCAATGAAAACAAAGAAATAGCTGCATTTTCTTCATACGGACCAACTGAAGACAAGCGGGTGAAGCCAGATATGGTGGCGCTTGGACAACGGGCAGCTATTGTAAATGAAACCGGAGCGGTTGTTAGGGGTAACGGAACTTCTTTTGCGACTCCTGTTCTGGCAGGGATGGGAGCCTGTCTGTGGCAAGCGCTTCCACACAAGACGAGCAAAGAAATCATCGCATTGATGCAAAGCGTATCGGATAGATATACTCAACCCGATGATCAATATGGATTTGGAATTCCGGATATCTACCAAGCATATACCGGAGCTACGACAGGAATCGATAAACTACAACGGGAGAGCCATTTCTTATTTTTTGATTCCAGGGAAAACCGCCTTTATATCAATTGCATCCAGGAAAATTGTAAAAATATTGATTTGCGGATATTCAATGGAATAGGAGGTATTGTCGCTCAATACACGGATTTAATTTCTCCGGTGGATTTATCATCTCTTCCGCCGGGAATTTATATTGCTCATCTCTATTGGGGAAAGAAGCTGGTCGTCGGTAAATTTGTCAAACTGTAAAGGACTCGCAGATATGAAAGCATTGTCATTGACGGAACTCAATCGCCTGGTTGGTCGCATTATCAAAGAGGCTTTCTCCGAAACATACTGGTTGGTCGCTGAAACGAGTGATGTGAGGGAAAATGCAACCGGACATTGTTACCTGGAGTTTGTAGAGAGAGCCGTACAAACGGGAAATGTTGTGGCTAAAACCCGCGCTTACATCTGGGCGAATACGTTTCGCTTACTTAAGCCTTATTTTGAACAGAGTACGAAGCGGATTTTCACTTCCGGTATCAAGGTCATGGTGCGGGTCGGCATTGATTTTCATGAGTTATATGGCTATGGTTTGACGGTTTATGATATAGATCCTACTTATACGCTTGGAGATTTGCAACAAAAAAGACAAGCGATCGTCAGGCAATTGGAAGACGATGGTGTGTTGACCATGAACAAAGAGTTGAAGTTTCCGGAACTTCCTCAACGGATAGCTGTCATTTCTTCCGCTTCCGCAGCGGGTTATGAGGATTTTTCAGAGCACCT
>JAVBSK010000314.1:0-5244 GCA_031556755.1 Bacteroidales bacterium
ATATCAATTTTCCCAATATAGAAAGTACACTTGTGGAATCTGTAAAAAGAGCTCCTGATTTAGCGATTTTCCGGGAACACAAAGTTAGTTTCATCTATTCTTATTCCGATAAAAACGGGATTTTCTTGTGTTCATTTTCCATCACTCCTGAAAAATACGGAGAATGAAAGCATTGATTTTTGCGGCAGGATTGGGAACCAGATTGAAACCTTTGACAGAAACAATGCCGAAAGCTTTGGTTCCTGCAGGAGAAAAACCTCTTTTAGAGCACGTTATTTTACGGTTAAAAAATTCCGGCGTGACAGATGTGATAGTAAATATCCACCATTTCGGAGATCAAATCATTGAGTTTATAAAAGCAAATGATAGCTTCGGAATCAACATTGAGTTTTCCGATGAAAGTGATTTATTGCGGGACACAGGAGGAGGCATCAAAAAAACCGCCCGGTTTTTCAATGATGGTGCTCCTTTTTTAGTTCACAATGTAGACATCATTTCCGATGTCGACCTGAACAAGATGTACAAAAGTCATCTTAATAGTAAAGCCCTGGTAAGTCTTTTTGTTAGCAATAGGAAGACCAATCGTTATTTGTTATTCGACACTAACAACAGATTAAGAGGTTGGTTCAATAATCAAACAGAAGAAATAAGACCCGGAGAAGTCATGCTCCGGGTCAGTAATTACCAACAATTGGCGTTCAATGGGATTCATATAATTTCACCTGAGATATTTCCATTGATGGCTGATTGGGGAGAAAAATTTTCTATCATAGACTTTTATTTATCTATCGTCTCAACTGAAAATATTCAAGCGTTCACACAGCCAGATGCTTTCATCATCGATGTAGGAAAAATGGATTCCCTGGAGAAAGTACGTGAATTGATTACAAATAA
The DNA here is from genome assembly GCA_031556755.1 of Bacteroidales bacterium. GTDB lineage: Bacteria > Bacteroidota > Bacteroidia > Bacteroidales > Azobacteroidaceae > JAIRVZ01. Next base: position 895 of record JAVBSK010000314.1, read on the forward strand.
AATTACCAGATAGATACTCTCTTTTCTTTCGGGACAAACATTTTATCAGATTCCGTTATATTGAAAGCATCATACCAGGCATCTATCTGAGGCAAAGCAGCGTTTACGCGCCATTTTCCGAGAGAATGAGAATCCACTTTCGTCAAATGGCGAATTTCTTCATCTCTGATACTTCCCGCCCAAATCGTCGCATAGCCCAGAAAAAATCGTTGAGCAGAAGTGAATCCTTCCAAAGGCGATTGTTGAGTTTTTCCTTTCAATGAATTCTGGTATGCCTGCCAGGAAACCTGTAGTCCTCCCTGATCCGCAATATTTTCACCTAAAGTATAACGTCCATTGGCATGAATAGTATCTATTACAATGATGTTATCAAAAAATTTAACAAGGACTTCCGCTCTTTCTTTGAATTTTTGATTATCTTCTTCTGTCCACCAATCATTCAAGTTTCCATCTTTGTCGAACAAACGGCCTTGGTCATCGAATCCGTGAGTCATTTCGTGTCCTATCACGACTCCGATGGCTCCATAGTTAACGGCGTCATCCGCTTCCATGTTAAAGAACGGGGGTTGAAGAATTCCCGCAGGGAAACAAATTTCATTGGACGAAGGATTGTAATAAGCATTTACGGTCTGGGGATACATATGCCATTCCGCTTTATCCACCGGTTGGTTAAACTTATTAATCATATACTCAAATTCAAAGTTACTTGAGTGCATCATGTTCTCAAAATAAGAATTTTCCTTATTTATATTCAATGCAGAATAATCTCTCCACTTATCCGGATAACCTATTTTAACTTTGAAATTATCTAACTTTTCCTGCGCTTTCATCTTGGTGGAATCTCCCATCCAAGCCAGGTTATTGATTCTTTCGCTCAATGCAGTTTGCAGATTCTTAACCAACTCAAGCATTCTTTCCTTGGCAGCGGGAGGAAAATATTTTTCCACATACAATTGTCCCACGGCTTCTCCCAAGGATGAATTCACTTCGTCAACAGCTCGTTTCCAACGGGAACGTAATTCTTTCTTGCCGGACAATGTTTTTCCATAAAATTCAAAAGAGGCATTGACAAAATCATCACTCAAAAGAGAAGCTGAAGCATTGATAACTTTCCAGGAAAGATAGTATCTGATTTCATCAAGTGAATAGTTCGATACAATCTTGCTGACTTCTGCAAGCGGCTCCGGTTGACATAAATTCAAAGTTTCCACATTTTTCATTCCCATATTTTCGAACAAAGTTTTCCATTCGATTCCAGGGGTTGTCTTTTGCAATTCGGCCAAAGATATCTTATGATAATTGACTTCCGGATCGCGCAATTTTTCACGTGGATAAGCTATTTCAGCTAATTGCGTCTCCAGTTTCATCACGGCAGTAGCCGCATCCTTAGCTTGTAATTCACTATAACCCGAAAGGATAAATAATGATTGAATAAGTTCCCTGTATTTTGCACGAATAGCATCGGCATGAGCGCCTTTCTCCAGATAATAATCACGGTCACCCATACTGATTCCTCCCTGATATACATGTAAGATATTCATCGTACTATTTTTGTCATCAGGACCTACAGCTACTCCAAAAAACGGAGAAAATCCATCCTTGTTGAGAGCAGCAAGCAAAGCAGACAAATCAGATTTATTCTGAAAGGAGTCTATTTTTTTCAGATAATTTTTCAAAGGTTGAGCTCCTTCCTGTTGCAATTTTACACTATCGGTTGCAACGGCATACAAATCTCCTATTTTCCGGGAAAGACTACCTTGTTCATTCTCCTTTTGAAGTAAACCTTCAATCAAAGTTCTTACTTGCTCATCGGAAGTTTCCCTCAATTCATCAAAGGTTCCAAAACGGGCATGTTCTCCGGTCAAAGGATGGCGATCTATCCATCCACCACAGGAATAACGATAAAAATCATCACCAGGAACAGCGGTGGTATCCATATTCAGCAGGTCAATCCCGCCGGAGAGTTCTTTCTTCGCGTGATTGCAGGCAGTTGTTGTTAACATGACAATAACTGTTAAATAATAAATAAAACTTTTCATCTCAAAAACATATTTTAAATTTCAATGAAGTAGAATCAACACATAATTGAGTTAACAAGTAAAGCAAATGAATTTGTTACATTACATTTACGGCTTTTCCGGCAGCCAGGGCTTTCAGGTTAATATTGACAATATCTTCTCCTTTGCGTCCGAATATGCTGCGAATTCCCTCTTCCAATTTAGAATAATCTATTCCGATATAGGGAGAAGCGGCACCTAACATTACAATATTACTTGAACGAGTAGCTCCCAAGTCTTTAGCTATTTGTTCCACATCCAGGATTATCTTGTTGGGTAAACTGTTGATGGCTTCCATCACTTTTTCCAATTCAGGATAATTGGGGATATTAACAAATGGTTTTGAGTTCGTCACAATCCAACCGTCTTTTTTAAGGTATGGAAGATAGCGCAAAGTTTCCATCGGCTCAAGGGAAATGATTACATCCGCCGAGCCTTTGGCTATCAGATCAGATGCCACAGGTTGGTCGCTAATACGCAAATTGGACTGAACGTCTCCTCCTCGCTGGCTCATTCCGTGAACTTCCGATTGTTTCATGTACAATCCATCTTTGATGGCTGCTTTTCCGATTACAGCTGCAATAGAAAGAATTCCTTGTCCTCCTACCCCTGCTAATATGATATCTATCTTCATAATTTACTGATTTTATTTGCTTTTTGCTTTTCTCGCATAAGTCTGGATACATTCTCTTCTCGGAATAAGAACAGAAACGCCCTTATATTCGATTTCTTCCCGGATAATTTCTTTCATTTCTTCGAGATTTTTCCTTAACGGAACAAACATACGCAGGTGTTCGGGATGAACTCCCAGGCCGATACAGATAGATTCTATACGACCCGTTCCGGCAGAATCCTGCCCTCCTGTCATTCCGGTTGTTTCATTATCTGAAATGATAATGACAACATTGGCGTCATTGTTCACGCAATCCAGCAATCCGGTCATTCCCGAGTGGGTAAAAGTAGAGTCTCCAATGACCGCAATGGAAGGATATATTCCTGATTCGGCGGCTCCCCTGGCCATAGTTATAGACGCTCCCATATCGATACACGAATCTATTGCGCGGAAAGGGGGCAAAGCACCCAGAGTATAGCAACCTATATCACTGAATACTTTCGCATTTTCATATTCCTTGATTACATCATTCAGGGCGTCATATACATCCCTATGTCCACATCCTTGACAAAGTGCAGGAGGACGCATTTCAACAACTTCGGGTACCTGATAATATGTTTTGATTTCTTTTCCCAAGGCTTTTCCTACAATATCAGGATTCAACTCTCCATCCCTAGGAATAGTCCCATCCAAACGTCCATGTATTTTTTTCCCTGTTCCCAAATAATCTTTGAGTTGATTTTCCACGAAAGGGAATCCATCTTCCAACACAAGAATCTCATCACAAGATTCCAACAATTGAGTCATTTGTTTTCTTGGGATTGGATATTGACTAATTTTCAGCACCGGATGCAGGAATCCGTCTGGATAGTTTTCCTGCAGATAATTGAACGCAATACCGCAGGCTACTATTCCAAGTTTTTTATCTGCAGCGTCAAAATAACGATTATATCTCGATTCTTCAGAACATTTTAAAAACTCTTTTTGCTTTTCAAGCAGTATCTTGAACCGTTTACGAGCAATCGCAGGAAGTAAAATAAATCGTTGACGTCCATCTTCAGGAGCATGTAACGCCTTTTGAGACAAGCGTTCTCGTGGAAGAACCCCAGAACGAGAATGCGCCATCCGGGTCGTGATGCGTAACAGGACAGGATAGCCCAATTGTTCAGACAAATCAAATCCTTCGTATACCATATCGTAAGCCTCCTGTTGATCGGAAGGTTCAAACATCGGTATCATTGCAAAATCCCCATAAAAACGATTGTCCTGTTCATTCTGAGAAGAGTGCATGGACGGATCATCAGCGGTAACAACAATCATGCCTCCGTTAATTCCCGACATAGCTGCATTCATAAAAGCGTCGGCCGCTACATTCAAGCCGACATGTTTCATGCAGGAAAGAGTTCTTTTTCCCGCATAAGACATCCCTAAAGCAGTCTCCAATGCCGTTTTTTCGTTACAACACCAGGTTGAACGGATCCCATTCTCTCTGGCATAGAGAGAAGATTGGATATATTCCGTTATTTCCGTAGATGGTGTACCCGGATAAGAGTAAACACCTGAAAGTCCTGCATCAATTGCAGCTTGAGCGATAGCTTCATCCCCCAAGAATAATTGCTTTTCCATATCCTAATTTAAATTAATAGAGAATATTACTTCTCTTTTCAGAATTCGCAAAAG
>JAVBSK010000269.1:0-4411 GCA_031556755.1 Bacteroidales bacterium
CGGAAAAGAAAAGCTAGCGTATTGACTTCATTTCCTTAGGAAATCAACAATCCAGTCTCCTACCTCGCTCGTTTTATATGCTTTTCCTCCGGATGCAATATCTTCGGTTACAATTCCTTGCTCCATAGAAGCATTAACAGCCTTACGGATATACGCTCCTTCTTCCATTAAACCGAAAGCATATTCAAACATCAATGCTGCGGAAAGAATCGTCGCCAATGGATTGGCTATATTTTTTCCGGCAGCCTGCGGATACGAACCGTGAATAGGCTCGAACACCGATGTATGAATACCAATGGAAGCTGACGGAAGCATTCCCAAGGAACCCGTGATAACAGAAGCCTCATCGGTCAGTATATCCCCAAACATATTTTCAGTGACCATCACATCGAAACGTTTCGGCCATTGGATAATTTGCATGGCTGCATTATCCACAAACATATATTAGGTTTCAATATGAGGAAATTCTTTTTCGATTCGCTGCGACACCTGACGCCACAAACGGGAAGTACACAACACATTAGCTTTGTCGATAATAGTTACTTTCTTCCGGCGTTGTTCTGCATATTTGTAAGCCAGACGAACAATCCGTTCTATTTCTTCCACGGTATAAACACAAGTATCATAAGCGGTTTGTCCATCTTCACTTCTACCTTGCGGACGTCCGAAATAAATTCCTCCCGTCAATTCCCGGATACACATAAAATCAGCGCCTTCGATTAATCCGGCTCTCAACGGTGACTTGTGTATCAAGGTAGGAAAAGTTGTTACCGGACGGATATTGGCATATAAACCTAATTTTTTACGCATGGACAGTAAACCTTGTTCTGGACGAACTTTCGCAGACGGATCGTTATCATACCTGGGCGAACCAATAGCGCCGAAAAGTACGGCATCGGACTTCATACATAACTCATGGGTATCATCAGGATACGGATTCCCAACTTCGTCAATGGCACAAGCTCCAACGATCCCATACTGATAACTCAACTCATGTCCGAATTTTTCACAAACAGCTTGCGTTACTTTCAACGCTTGCTCGATAATTTCCGGCCCGATACCATCACCAGGCAACACTGCTAGTTTTAGTTTCATAAATTCAATGTGCTAATGTGCCAATAATTCAACATGCTAATGTGCCAATTAATAGTATTGCTCTCATTAGCATATTGGCATATTATATAATTGGCATATTATATTTATTTTCTTTTAAATTTGATGTATCTTGGCGCTGAAGGCACATAATCATCGTTGTCCCAAAGCGTACTTGTTATCATTAAATCAGCACTATAACGATTACAAGCAATGGGAACATTATGTATCCTGCACTGGCGAAGCAACATTTGTATGTCAGCTTCATGCGGCTGAGGATTCAAATCATCAATCAAGAATATGGCCAGATTAACTTGATGACGAACCACCAATGCTGCGATTTCAGCATCACCACCTAAGGGACCGGAATTCATACAGATAATCTCGGCTTCAACTCCTTTTTCTTCAAACGCTTTCCGGATCAATCCTCCGGTAGTTCCCGTACAAATCAGGGTGTGTTTTGAAAGGGTATCTGCATTGAATACAGCCCATTCCACCATATCTGCCTTTCGTTGATCGTGCGCAACAAGCGCAATTGTTAATTTTTTTTTCATAAATTCAATTATTTAATTTGCTAATAATTCAATATGCTAATGTACCAATTAATAGTATTGCTCTCATTAGCATATTGGCATATTATTTAATCAGCATATTTTACATCTTTTCAATTAAATTCAACATCTTAACGGTAGCTTTGATTGCCGCACCCGTCTGGTCTACATCCAGACCTCTGGTCTTGAAATCCTTACCGTTAAAATTCCACGAAATGGTGGTTTGCACCAAAGCATCCGTACGTCCTCCGGTCGGAATACTTACATTGTAATCGACTAATGCAGGTTTAGGCTTACCAATCTGCGTATATATTTTCCAAACCGCTTTCGAAAAAGCATGAAACTGTCCGTCTCCCGGAGCGGTTTGTTCATATTCCTTTCCGTCTATTTCCATTTTTACAGTTGCAGTAGGACGTAAACCTTGAGTCAGGCAAAGTGAATAATTCAGTATTCTGATCTTGTCCGTATTTTCACTCCGCATCACATCAGCAATGATGTAAGGCAAATCTTCCTGGGTAACCACTTCTTTCTTATCACCCAACTCAATAATGCGTTCCGTAACTTTACGCATGGAATCATCATCCAGTTCTATCCCTAATGACTCTAAGTTCTTTTTGATATTCGATTTACCAGAGGTCTTACCAAGCGCATATTCACGTGACCGACCAAACCGTTCTGGAAGTAAATCGTTATAATAAAGATTATTCTTATTATCTCCATCAGCATGAATTCCGGCACATTGAGTAAATACACTATCTCCGATCACCGGTTTATTGTTAGGAATACGGATACCGGAATAGGATTCTACAATGCGACTGACCATATTCAGATTATCTTCATTGATGTTTGTCTTTATATTCAACTGATCGTGTAAAACTGCAACCACACTTGCCAAAGGAGCATTTCCTGCCCGTTCCCCCAAGCCGTTGATTGTCGTATGAATTCCGTTAATACCTTTATATACTGCCGAAAAAACATTTCCGGCAGCCAGATCATAATCATTATGTGCATGAAAATCAAACGACAATCCAGGATAACGGTTTTTCATAACCACACAATATTCGGCCGTATTGATTGGATTCAGAATCCCGAGGGTATCGGGTAACATAAACCTTTTGATACTTTCATCTTTAAGACTATCTACCAGATAGAAAACATACTCGGGAGAATGTATCATCCCGTTAGACCAGTCTTCCAGGTAAATATTGACCGTGATATTCATCCGTTCTGCCAAAGAAACGACATTTTTAATATCGGCAACATGTTGTTCGGGAGTTTTTCGTAACTGCTCCCTGCAATGTTTCAATGAACCTTTACAAAGCAAATTCATTACCCGGCATCCGGTTTCCCGGATCCATTTCAGGGAGGCATCCCCATCTACAAAACCGAGTACTTCAAGTCGGTCTATATATCCTTTCTTGATTGCCCATTGCGCCATTTTTTTGACAGCGTCAAATTCTCCCTCCGAAACTTTCGCCGATGCTATTTCAACCCTATCCACATTAAGTTCTTCTATCAATAGACGTAAGACACTCAATTTCTCTGGAGAGGTAAAAGAAACACCTGAGGTTTGTTCGCCATCGCGTAAAGTTGTATCTAATATTTCAAGCATAAGTTACAAATTTAATTCGCACACGGAATACACTGAATATACGGATCTTCACAAAAAATTAAATAAATAGTGAGTTTCCGTATATTCCGTGTTATCTGTGTGCTATTTCATAAGATTCAATATCCATTTTTTTGTTTAACAAGTAATCGATATCATCGAATCCGTTCAAAAGGCATTCTTTTTTGTAGGAATTGATGTCGAAATGTTCCGATTTGCCGTTGGAGTTATTAATTATCTCCTGATTTTGCAAATCAACGGTCACAGTCGATTTAGGATCGTCATCGACCGTTCTGAATAACTCGACCAAAAAATCCTCAGATACAACCACAGGTAAGACGCCATTGTTCAACGCATTGTTTTTGAAAATATCTGCAAAAAAACTGGATATAATCACTTTGAATCCATATCCGGAAATCGCCCAGGCTGCATGTTCGCGACTAGAACCGCTACCAAAGTTTTTCCCTGCAACCAATACGTTTCCGTTGTACATCGGATTATTCAGTACGAAATCTTTCTTTTTACTTCCGTCTTTTTCGTAACGCCAGTCGGCGAAAAGATTATCTCCGAAACCTTCTTTGGTCGTCGCCTTCAGGAAGCGTGCGGGAATAATCTGGTCGGTATCCACATTCTCTATCGGAAGCGGCACCATGCTTGATGTTATTGTTTGAAATTTTTCCATTTTTCTTTGATAATTTATAAAGCACACAGATTACACGGAATGTACAGAATAACACTTTTAATTGTTTTTTCTATCATTGGTATATATCTTTCTTCTCGATTGAGGTTTTTTCCCAAAATTGAGAAGGAGACCGATTTCTAAATCCGATGCTTTAAGATAATTTATTAATTGATATTCATGTTCCGCACACAAAGATTCTACAGCTTTCAATTCCAGAATAATTTTGTCATTCACTACTATATCCGCAAAAAAACTGACCTACCACCTTTTTATTGTAAAAAACATTTATTGCCTTCTCTGTTTCACATTTAAACCCTGCATTTATTAATTCCAGAAAAAGAGCATTTTTATAAACTTTCTTTAAAAAACCAAAAACCAATTTATAATGTACTTTATAAAATAATTTCAAAATTGAATCTGTCAACTCTTTTTCAATAATGTGGTTTGATTGATTGGTTAAATTATTTTCCTGCATAA
>JAVBSK010000390.1:0-12208 GCA_031556755.1 Bacteroidales bacterium
AAAGACAAAAGGAAAGAAAACAGGATATTGTTGGACAGACAGTTCTCGCCTATAGCGAAGGCATATACTTATTTCGACACACAAATTAACCAATTATCAACAAATAAGAATATTTCTTCGGTCTCAGTATTAGACGATGACAGTCTAAATCTAACGGATATAAAAGACACTCATTTATTACCACAATTGAATGTTACAGGAAAGAGGCAATCAAAACGGGAAAGTGAAGGCCTTGAAAATGCAAGTGTTGTTTACGATGTCGAAAAAGAAATCAATAAATTTGAAGATAAAGGGGACAGTTATAGTGAAAGCCTTCCTGATTTTTTGTTAGCCACAAATAAATATTTCACTTATAAATTACCTCGGTATGAACCAGGTCCTACACTTGAATATATTCCTTCAGAATGTACTTACAAAGGGAAACGAGTCGTTTTTATTGTTAATAATAAATTGATTAGTAATTCATTGTGGGAAGATATTGATAAAATACAGGCAAGCGAAGTTAAAACGATAGCTATAGTGGAAAAACCGGTCATTATTTCCAGGTATATCACAACCGGCAATAATGTAGTAGGGATATTCCTATATACTTATGAGAATCATCCAAAACCACAACAACCTATCGGCATCCGTCTCACTAAACTTCATGGCTATTCCAATATCAAGGAATTCTACTCCCCCGATTATTCGAATGGGGTATTACCTGAAGACATCGACTATCGCCGTACGCTTTACTGGAATCCGGATGTAAAAACCGATAAGGAAGGCAAAGCCAAAGTAAGTTTTTATAATAACAGTTCCTGTAAACAATTGGTGATTAGTGCTGAGGGGTTGACAGAAAATGGGGTTCCGATGGTTTATAAAAGTAAATAAAAAATGGAATACAGTTTCTTCAACAGATCTTCCCGCTTCAAACGAAGCAGAGACTTCTTTATCTGATCTTTATATTCACGGTTATACCAGAAAAAATATTGCCGTTGGTTCAACTTTTCTTCTTTTGATTTTGCCGTATAGACCGGCTTCATGGTATAGGGGTGAAATCCTGTATAATACATTTCTGTGGATAAAGTCATTGGAGTCGGCGTAAAATCCTGCACCTGTTCCGGGTGGAAATCCAGGGACTTGGATATGATCGCCAGTTCGGCCATATCCGCTTCCGTACAGGCTGGATGGGAACTCATGAAATAAGGTATCAACTGTTGATTCAGGTTCTTTTCCTTGTTGATTCTGTCAAAAATTTTCTTGAATTGGTAAAACGAATTGAAATCCGGTTTCCGGATGCAATTCAGCACTTCCCCTGAGGTATGTTCCGGAGCTACTTTCAACCGACCGGAAACATGTTTTTCAATCAATTCCACCGTATAATCACGGACGGATTTACACAATTCGCCATCTTCGTACGGATGTAACAACAAATCATAACGCACCCCGCTCCCGACAAAAGATTTCCGGACTCCTTTCACTCGATCTACAGCCTGATACAATTCCAGTAAGGGACGATGATCGGCATGCAGGTTGTTACATACTTTGGGAAAAATACACGATGGTTTCCTGCACTGTTCACAGATGCTCAAATCTCTTCCCCGCATTCCGTACATATTGGCGGAAGGGCCTCCCAAATCGCTCAGGTAACCTTTGAAATCAGGCATTTCCGTGACTGCTTTCACTTCTTTCAACACCGATGTTTTCGATCGGGAAGCGATGAACTTTCCCTGATGCGCGGAAATCGTACAAAAAGCGCATCCTCCGAAGCAACCACGATGGAGCGTCACCGAATGGCGAATCATTTCATAAGCAGGGATCCGTTTTCCCTTGTATTTGGGATGAGGCAAACGGGTATAGGGTAAATCATAGATTTCATCTAACTCTGTGGTAGTCAGAGGGGGATACGGCGGATTGACCACAACAGACACATCCCCTGTCCGCTGTAACAGACGGGATGCTTTGAGCCGGTTCGATTCTTCTTCTATATGACGGAAATTCTCCGCCTGTTTCTTTTTATCTTTCAGACAAGACTCAAAAGCATGTAAAACGATATCATTTGCAGAAGGAATAATATTCTTCCCTAAAAAAACTGTTTGCGGTATAGAGGCCCATGTGTCCTCCGGATGACCAGACCGTAGAGCATCGACAAGCGAACGGATAGGTTGTTCTCCGGAACCATACACCAACAAATCGGCTTTCGAATCAATCAGGATGGAAGGCAAGAGTTTGTCCTGCCAGTAATCGTAATGAGACAAACGACGCAAAGAAGCCTCGATACCTCCGATAATCACAGGCGTATCGGGATATATCTCTTTCAGAATCCGGGAATATACAATGGTTGGATATTCGGGACGCATATCGGTACGCGCATCGGGAGTATAGGCATCATCCGAACGCAGGCGCTTGTTGGCGGTATATTTATTCACCATCGAATCCATGGCTCCGGCGGAAACGCAGAAAAACAAACGGGGTTTTCCGAATTTCTTGAAATCTCTCAGGTCATCCCTCCAATTAGGTTGGGGAACAATAGCCACCCGCAATCCCATCGCCTCCAACACCCGTCCGATGACAGCGGCGCCGAACGACGGATGATCGACATAGGCATCTCCTGAAAAAAAGACAACATCCAACACATCCCATCCCCTCAGATCCGATTCTTTTCTGGTGGTTGGCAACCAATCCGTCCATTTTCTATCCATTTGCTTATCTCTCCAATATCTGTTCCAAAATCAACTCATTCTTGTATTACAAAAGTTTTTCGTCTCCTACCCCATCTTCTACACTTTTCAATTGAGGTAAACCTATCTGGTATTTGACAGACACAAAGCGAATGATGATCACAGACGAGGCGGCGATCATCTGCCCTGCTTCCTCCGGCATCCCCAACCAATCACACAGCCAGTAAGTAAAACCTCCGCCAAGGCAAGCCAGGGCATATATTTCTTTCCTGAAAATAAGCGGTATTTCATTGATCAATATATCCCTGATCACCCCTCCTACTGATCCCGTAACGATCCCCATTATGACGGCGACCCAATATGGAAATCCGCAGGACAAGGTTTTTTCAATACCGACAACAGTAAATAACGCCAGACCGATGGTATCGAAAGTAAAGAACGTATTATTCAGGTGAACCAATATCTTTTTGTATAAAATAACCACAACTAAAGCGAAACCGGTACATACGACATAAATGCTGTTGAGCATCCAGAACGGAGTCAGATCCAAGAACAAGTCACGAGTGGTTCCTCCGCCGACAGCAGTTACCAGTCCGATAACAAAGGCGCCAAACCAGTCAAAGCGCTTGGCCGCAGCCAAACGAATACCCGAAATCGCAAAAGCGAAGGTTCCCAGGAATTCTATAATATTCAGGAATTGTACATCCATTCAAAATCAATCTTCCTCATTGATACTCATTCTTTTTTTAACTGTCCGCACCGTAAAAAGAATCACCCCGGCGAACAATCCCAATATCAGTACAATATAGATCATTTTCGACCAGATAGATTGTCCGAACGAGGGTAGAATTTCTATCCTGATAAAACGTTCGTTTTCCATCCAGATTCCATCCGTACCGGAGGATTTTACTTTGAACATATATTCACCGGGAGGAAGCGCCGTATAGGTCGCAGAACGTTTATTTTTCACGATATTCCAATCTTCTTCGAAACCTTCCAACATATAAGCATATTCGACACTTTCCGGCATACGCATATCAAGGTCTGCATATTCTATCGTAAACGCATTTTGCTGATGGGTCAATTTTATTTCTTTACAATCGTTTATTTGCGTAGTGAGCGGAGAACCGGTTTCTCCAGGCACCACTTCTTTACTGGAAAGTAAAAAACGGGTAAATATAATAGAAGAACAACCCGGATTTTTATTTGTTTTTTCAGGAATGAAGAAATACAATCCGGATTTGGAACCAAAACATAATTCCCCGGACTGCAGATAGCATGCAGCTCCTTCGGACAATTCCAGATTCCCTAACTCATCTCTCTTACCAAAAGATTCCATCTCATAGTTTTCAGGAAACATTTTGATAATCAGGTTTTCGGAAGAAATCCATAACATTCCGTCTTTATCTTCCAATATACGATATATCACATTGTTGGGCATCTTTCTCGTTTCATCAAACCTCTCGAAAGTAATCCTCTTTCCTGGAATATATTCGCTTGATATTTTATTCAGACCTCCTCCGAAGGTGCCTACCCATATTTTCTTATTTTTATCTTCAATAACACAATGTATATCATTCGAACTCAAACTACGGGTATCATTCACTTTCTTTTGGAAAGAATCGAAATAAATACCCAGCGGATTAAGTGCATCTCCTTTGAATACGACCAAACCATCGGTTGTTCCTATCCATATATTTCCTTTGGAATCGGGATACAAACAACGGATCCGGGCATAATTTTCAATCGGATATTTTTTTAACTCGTTTTGATGGTGAACAAACTCTACCCTACCGTTCCGTTCCCGGATGAGATGCAAACCGGCGCCATAGCTACCTGCCCATACATTTCCGTTCAAGTCTTCCACAATAGAATAAAAATCATTGTTACCGGGAGAGTAAGGATCATTCTTCTTGTGCTGGAAGTTTTCTATACGGAATTTGTTCCTGTCCGGAGTCGGAATCAATTTATAAATTCCCTGTTTTTTTGTCGCCAACCAGATATTACCCTGTTTATCCTGAAAAATATCATATACCAATACATTCAAAGGGATATCATTAGAAATCCTTCCCGACTGATCCAATAATCCGGTTTCCTTTCTGGATTCATCCAACACATGTAACCGACCATCCTTGCTAGCCGCCCAAATGCGTTTATCCCGGTCTTGAAAAACACTCCGGATATCATTGGAAATACTGGAAAGAGAATTGTTGGAAAAGAGGATATGACGGGAATAATCAGGGACGGGTACGCACTTGTAAAAACCGTTTCCCCTGTTTGTACTCATCCAGAAAATTCCTTGTTTATCCGGATAAATGTGATTTACTCCATACGAGAACAAATCATTTATATCATTATTTGTCTGGCTCTGAAAGCGAATCAATTTATCTTCAGACCTGTCATAATACGAAAAATTTCCGAGGTGGGGCTGTACCCATAACACCCCTTTCAAATCTTCAAAAATGATGTAATTGGGATTGATACTTTGTCCATAATTCAGTTGGGATTCCAGATATTCCACATGCCGGTTTTCAGGATTAAAATGTATAACTCCCGACTGGTTATCAACTCCCATCCAGGCCTCCCCTTTCCGATCTATGTACAAACCGAGTATTTCATCACTTTTCAATTGCGGATATTCTTTCGAATCATAGCGGTTCAGGGAACTATCCTGAGAATGATAAGTATAAAATCCGGAGCCTTTGGTTGCAAAAAGAAAATGACCGGAAGGAAGAGCGGCTACCCCGATAACGGGAACAGGATAAGAAAGGGGTATTGTACGGAAATTCTTGGACTTTTTATCGTAATTAAATACTACACCCCGGGAACCAAACCAGATCCCGTCTTTGGTTTCTTCATACGCATAAAATGCATATTCCTGGAAATAAAAGTTATACCTGCGGTTCACGTCCCTACAGGCAAGCCCTTTCTCCGTAATAAACCATGTATTCCCCTGCTTATCTTTGAAAACAGCATTGATATCATCATCAGGGAGATGTCCTCCCGCTCCGGAAATATATTTTGCTCTCTGAATTTCATTATTATAATAAGTCACCTCATAACAACCTTTACTGAAGGTAGTCAGGTAAATTTCATTCTTGGAGAGGATAATAATATCTTTTATTTTTTCCTCAATATATCCTCCTTCCTCACTCAATATCTTGGTCAGTTTCTCCGTAGAAGGATTGAGTCTATATACAATATCATCATAGGTCTTTATCCAAATAAAATTCAGGCTATCCTCTTCTATTTTCCGGATACGATCATTGGAGATTTCAAAATTTTTCCCTTTTCTCGAATTAAATATCTTGAAATTATAACCATCGAATTTATTCAAACCATCTCTCGTTCCAACCCATAGAAAACCCTTACTATCTTTCAGTATATCTGTGATGGAGTTCTGTGACAAGCCATTTTCACTGGTATATGGGGTAAAATAATAATTGTAATTAAACTGCTCCCCCCGGATATTTCCTACACAGGAAATAAACAGAAGTAAAACTGTGCATATTCTTTTCATAAGAAAAATGTGTGAGTAAAACTCCTGCAAAGTTAACAAAATCTATCTTGTTTATCAAGAAGTTATTCTAATAAACCAAATTTTCCTGCGTTCAGATCCTGATATGCCTGGGCGATTTCCTCTTTTGAATTCATTACGAACGGACCTTGCGCCACAACAGGTTCATCTATAGGCTCTCCACTCATCACTAAAAAAACAGAATCTTCTTGCATATTCAGGAAAATTTCCTCTCCGCTATTTTTAAATAACACAAAATTATTAACCGGAACGGAGGCTGAATTATTAACCTTGACGCTACCCTCAATAATCAGGATTCCGGTATTGTAAACAGAAGGAAATTCCAACGAAATTCCCGCACCTTTTTTCGCTCGCACATTGTATAATTCAATCGGAGTGAAGGTCGATGCTGCTCCTTTAACACCCCGGTATTCCCCGGCGATAACTTCAATCACACCCATATCGGCGGGCAAGGGGTATTTTCCAATCTGTTTGTTCTTGATCGACTGATATTTAGGATTCGTCATTTTATTTTTTGCCGGTAAATTGACCCACAACTGTACGAGTTGAAAAACGCCTCCATTCTTACAAAATTTTTCTTCATGGAATTCCTTGTGAAGTATTCCGGAACCAGCCGTCATCCATTGCACATCGCCCTCTCTGATAATTCCTTTATTTCCGGAACTATCTTGGTGAGCAACTCTACCATGATAAACTATTGTCACCGTCTCAAATCCGCGATGGGGATGAACATCCACTCCGCGTGAAGTTTTAGAGGGCGGAAAATAAATCTTCGAATTATAATCCAGCAAGATAAAAGGACTTGTTCCGTTTTTGGGAATCCAGTAACCCATCGGAAAAAAATTATGCACTCTGAATCCGGTGCCCACCATCCGGGCAAAAGGCGGTGTAAGGATCTGGTGTATTTCTTTTGAACTCATGACATATATTATATAAAGCGTACATGTAAAAAACATAATCATCAGTTGATTATGTCAACATAACACAATATATAAAAGGCTTGTTTCTAATATTTATTATTATTAACAAACTTTTCGATATTTTCAATAATTCCAAACAACTGAGAAAGTGTTTCCGCCCTCAGCATAGCGACTCTCAGGACTTTGAAGTCCGGAATTCCTTTGAACAAAGGAGAGGCAGCCAGGTGACGACGGCTATGTAATATTCCGCAACGTTCGTCTAATCGTTCTACACTCTGTAAAACCTGGGTTTTGAGCACATCCAGATACCATTCAAACGGTCTTTTCGGAAGTATCTCTCCGGTATTCAGGTAATGTTTTACCTCTTCAAATATCCACGGACAACCGATACTGCCCCGTCCGATCATGACGGCATCGACTCCATACCGATCAAAAACCACTTTGCATTTTTCCGCAAAAGTGACATCCCCGTTTCCTATGATGGGAATATGCATCCTCGGATTATTCTTGACTTTGCCGATCAATGTCCAATCGGCTTCTCCGCTATACATCTGAGAACGGGTACGGCCATGGATTGCCAATGCAGCAATACCGCAATCCTGCAGTTCTTCTGCCAGATCGACAATGATTTTACTATCCTGATCCCATCCCAACCGGGTCTTTACCGTGACCGGAATCTGAACGGCGTCGACTACGGCTTTAGTGATTTTCAACATCAATTCCGGATTACGCAGCATACCGGCGCCGGCGCCTTTTCCTGCGACTTTTTTGACAGGACATCCGAAATTAATATCTAAAATATCGGGACACGCTTCTTCACATATCCGAGCAGCCTCCACCATCGAATCCGGATCTTTTCCATAAATCTGAATAACAACGGGGCGTTCTTCTTCCGCCACTTCCAGCTTGGCCTTTGTCTTGTTCACATGCCGGATCAAAGCATCACTCGAAACAAATTCCGTATATACCATATCCGCTCCGAACTGTTTACACATCAAACGGAAAGATATGTCGGTCACATCTTCCATGGGAGCCAGCAGAACAGGATATTTATCTAATTGTACATTACCGATTTTCATGCGGCAAAAGTACGGTTTTTCCGATATTTATCCCTATCAATTTCGGATAAAATATTCATTTTCTGCCGGGAAATATCAATCGTCGATATTCAAAATCAAAAAAAAAATTACGGATCATTTCACTCCGCCTACAATCAAACCAGGAGGCGTCCGAAAAGGCATTCCCGACTTAACATCAGTATATTTTATGAAATTATAGTGATTTATAAAAGAATTCCATTACCTTTGCGGCCTGCTTTTTTCCGAGCATATAACATACATGAAAAAAGGCAGTAATTTTAAGATATTTCAATATTAAAATTAGTTCAGATTTTATGAATCTACTTGTTGAAAAGTTGAGCCAATATGATGCTCCGCAACGCGCTAAAGCCGCAGGTATTTATCCCTATTTCCGCGAAATCCAAAGCGATCAAGACACAGAAGTTATCATCAACGGAAGGAGAGTACTGATGTTTGGTTCAAATGCCTACCTGGGTCTGACCAATCACCCGAAAGTAAAAGAAGCTGCGATACAGGCAGTAAAAAAATATGGTACCGGTATGGCCGGTAGCCGCTTCCTGAATGGGACTTTGGACATTCATGTGGAACTCGAACGCAAAATAGCCCAATTTTTAGGTAAAGACGACGCCTTGACTTATTCCACCGGCTTTCAGGTAAATTTAGGAGTCGTATCCTGCCTGACCGGAAGAGAAGATTATATCATCTGGGATGAATTAGACCATGCTTCTATCATAGAGGGACATCGGCTTTCTTTCTCCAACAAATTGAAATTCAAACACAACGACATGGATTCATTAGAGAAGCAATTACAGAAATGTGATGCGGACAAAATCAAATTTATTGTTGTGGACGGAGTCTTCAGTATGGAGGGTGATATCGCCAACCTGCCCGGAATCGTTGAGTTGTGTAAAAAATACAATGCCAATCTGATGGTCGATGAAGCGCATGGTTTGGGCGTACTCGGTAAACAAGGAAGGGGAACCTGCGACCATTTCGGCGTTATTGATGATGTGGATCTGATCATGGGAACATTCAGCAAATCCCTGGCATCCATAGGCGGATTCATCGCCGGAGACGAAGCTGTTATCAATTACCTACGCCACAATTCCCGTCCTTATATTTTCAGCGCCAGCAATACACCTGCCGCAACTGCAGCCGCAAGCGCAGCTTTCGACATTATGATCAGCGAGCCGGAACGGATGGAAAACTTATGGAAACTGACCCGATACGCATTGGATGGTTTCCGGAACATGGGTTGTGAAATCGGGCATACTTCCACGCCAATCATTCCTCTTTTCATCAGAGACAACGACAAAACGTTTGCAATCACGACCATGTTGTTTGAAGAAGGCATATTCGTCAATCCGGTGGTTTCACCGGCTGTAGCGCCAACCGACACGTTGATTCGTTTTTCTTTGATGGCTACTCATACTTTTGAACAACTCAACTGCGCCCTGGAAAAAATCGAACAGATTTTCAGGAAAACGGGCATGATTCATTAAAAACCAAGAGTTAGGAGTTGAAAATAGAAAAGTGAAAGTGAAAAGATATATTCATTGATATATTGCTATTTATGGATATAATTTATCACTCATTGGCATATTCGCAATTCTTCACAACTTGATCGGTATTCCATTGTAAAAATCCAGTATCTTAGCCCTGAAGATATAATCATATTTGGCCTGTATTCGTTCCGATTGACTTTGCATCCATTTGGTTTTAGCTTCATTGAATTCAAACACAGAGGATTTACCCACCTCATAACGTTCCTGTGCATACCTGAACGCTTCTCCAGAAGCAGTTACCGCTCTTTCTGACGCATTGAATTTTTCCTGAGCAGCCGTAGCATTCAGGTAGGCTGTTTGGATTTCCTTGTATAAAGTTTTCTTCGTATTCTCCAATGCCAGTTCCTGATTATGGATATTCAACCTGGCGCTCTTCACCTGATTTTTTATCTGGAAACGATTGAAAATCGGAATATTCAAAGACAAACCGACATATTCCCCCGAGTTATCCCTGAACTGATTGGAAAACGAACGGTTCATCGGCTCATTTGTTTTCGGATTAATCAAACCTTTCCAATCATAATTATAATAATAATTCGTTCTATATCCCATATTCAAACCTAACGAAGGATAATACCCTGATTCAGCGATTTTCAAAGATTTCCGGGAACTTTCCAGGAGAGATTCCTGTTCCCTGATCACCGGTTTGACTGAAACGGCATGATCATATACGCTTTGAGGAGGCAAAATACTTCCCATATATTTCTCAATCACATTTTCATTTTCAAAGATAGGAAGTTCTACATCAAAAGAAGAGTTCCTTTCCAATTCCAGGCTTTGAACCAGATCTAGCAACGATAAATCCACATCATTTTTAGACTGAACCAAAGTCGCCTCATCTTTAGCGGCTTGAGATTCCATGTCATACAATTGTGACATGGGAACTTTTCCCACTTCCGCCAATAACCTCGTACGTTCTATCTGAGACTTTGACAAGGTCAATTGTTCTTCCGAAACTTTCAATATTTCTTTATTGAACAGGACCTGCAGAAACAAAGATGCAATATTAACCGCCAGATTTTCTTTGGCTTTTTCTAATCCATACGTAGCCGCCTCCATATCTAATTTACTTTTGGCAATCTGATTGGGAATTTTAAATCCTGTAAAAAGGGGCATGGAACTTGTTATTGAAAGACTGGAATTCGACTGTGTTTGATTTTCATACAATCCACTTTCAGATTGCGAACGACCGAAATTAAAGTCCTGTCCCAAACCTGCATTCAAATCAGGCAAGCGACTCATTTTATCGGTATACAATTGAATGGCAGCATTCTGTTCACGTATTTGCAACTGTTTGATATCAATATTATGTTCGACAGCATAATTGATACACTCTTCCAACGTCCATTTCCTTGTGGTTTCCTGCGCCTGTGAAGTTACATTTACCAGGAAAAATAATAAAAAGAAATACTTGTTCATGGGTAAGTAATAAAGGTTCACTTATTTTTTCTTTTCTTCTTTCTTTGCTTTAGGGTCTATTTCATTTCCCCGCACCTTATCCTTCAATGTCAAACCTTTTTTGACCTCGATTTTGATTCCATCCGAAAGGCCCGTTTCAATAAACTTTCTTTCGAATTCCTGTTTAGGTTTTTCCGTCTTAACTACATGGACATAAGCGGAATCGTTGCTGAATTCGACACAACTCTCCGGGATGGTAATCACACTGTCGGCTTTAGCCAGTACAATTTCCGCATTGGCGCTATAACCCGCCCGGACAAATGTTCCTTCGGGGATTTTAGCGGCGGCTTTTACTTCAAAGAGAACAGCGCCATTTTCTTCGATTCCTTTCGGAGAAACATATTCAAGTATGGCTGTGAATTTCTGGCTATTCAAAGCGCCGATTGTCAATGCAAGCGGTATTCCTTCCTTAATTCTTCCAATTTCCGTTTCATCAATTTTTCCTTTGAAAATCATATCCCCCATGTTGGCGACCGAGGCGATAGTCGTTCCGTCGTTGAATGTATTGGCCTGGATAACGGAATTACCGGCCTTAATAGGGACATCCAGAATCATTCCGGTAATCGTAGAACGGATTTGCGTGTTACTGATCTGGGCGAATTTCTTGGAGATACCGTCTTTTACAATATCCAAAGCATCTTGTGAATTGTCCCGTTCCTCTTTCGCTTTTTTATAATCAGCGTCCGCTGCTTCATACTCCCCTTTCGAGATCACTCCGTTTTTATACAATTTAGATTGACGTTCAAATTCAGATTTAACTTGAACCAAACCTATTTCAGCGATACGAAGACGTGATTCGGCAGCATTCAATTGCCCCATTTCCGGGATAACTTTCACTTTGGCGATGACTTCTCCCGCAACAACTTTTTCACCTGCCTGCTTCAGTACTTCGGAAACAATTCCCGAAATCTGCGGCTTGATCAGAATTTCATCTCTCGGCTCCACTTTGCCGGTGGCAACCGTCTTGTTTTCGATCGTTCCTCGT
>JAVBSK010000205.1:0-8786 GCA_031556755.1 Bacteroidales bacterium
GATCAGACCCACAATTGCTATGTTGATGTGATCGGGACAAAAGGAATTGCCCGGATGTCTCATGATTTTAGAAATGCAACTATTGATTTACGTGGGATTAATGTAACGATTCAAAAAACAGAAGAATTCGGAGATAAGAAAATAGATATCTTAATGAATACCTTTGCACAATCTGTTTTTGAAGGAAAAAACATGGGTTTCCCTACCGTAAAAGACAGTGTTATAGCCTCGGATATGGCTTGGGAAATGTTTTATGATGCGATAAGAAACGGGTCTCCATGTATAGGAAAACCGAACGATATGGAAGAAATTGTAGAACGGCGGAAAACATTGAAAGAGGGCTACGGATTACCGGCCTGGTAATATTTATGTATTTACAAAACGGATGACGTAAAACACAAACAAATTATTAAAATATATTTATATATAAATCTTTTATTTATTAATCATGTCAAATACAATCTCAAGAAGGTCTTTCCTCAAAAAAGGAGGAATTGCAGCTTTAGGGCTAACAGTTGTTCCCAATGTTGTTTTGGGAAAAAGTTTTGGACATACGGCTCCCAGTGACAGACTGAATATTGCCGGAGTTGGAGTGGGTGGTAGAGGTTTTCAAGTATTGAAAGACCTGGAAAGCCAGAATATAGTCGGGCTTTGCGATGTTGACTGGAAATACAGCGAACGGGTTGCCAAGTATTTTCCCCAGGCGAAAACCTACTACGATTATCGTAAAATGTATGATGAATTGGGTAAATCTATTGATGCGGTTGTGGTGGCGACCGCCGATCATACGCATGCGATTGTTGCAGCCGATGCCATGACAATGGGCAAACATGTCTATGTAGAGAAACCCTTAACCCACAGTGTGTATGAATCTCGCTTACTTACCCGCTTGGCGGATAAGTACAAATTAGCGACCCAAATGGGTAACCAAGGGGCTTCTGGCGAAGGTGTGCGTAAAATTTGCGAATGGATCTGGAATGGTGAAATCGGAGAAATAACCAAGGTAGAAGCGTTTACCGACCGTCCGATCTGGCCTCAAGGGCTTAACCGTCCGGAACAGGTTCAGAAACCTCATTCCAAATTAGACTGGAATTTGTTTTTAGGTCCAGCTAAAGAACGTCCTTACAATGAAATTTATACTCCATGGAACTGGCGTGGATGGTGGGATTTCGGAACAGGCGCTCTTGGAGATATGGCATGTCATATTCTACATCCGGTATTCGCGGCATTGAAATTAGGTTATCCTACCAAAGTACAGGGAAGTTCAACGTTGTTGTTGACCGATTGCGCTCCCAATGCGCAATCGGTTCGCTATACTTTCCCGGCAAGAGAAAATCTTCCAAGAGTATCTATGCCTGAAGTAGAAGTTTATTGGTATGATGGCGGCATCAAACCCATGCGCCCCAAAGGCTTTCCTGCAGGTCGCGATATGAATGATTCCGGGGGTGGAGTAATCTTCCACGGAACAAAAGACACATTGATTTGCGGATGTTATGGTGTGAATCCATGGTTGTTATCGGGAAGGACTCCGTCTGCTCCTAAAGTGATGAGAGAAGTTAAACTGGGACATGCTATGGATTGGGTGCGCGCTTGTCAGGAAAATCCGTCAAGCCGGGTACAAACAGCATCTCCATTCAGTCAAGCCGGTCCGTTGAACGAAATGGTAGTAATGGGAGTATTGGCTGTCCGCTTGCAGGAATTGAACCAGGAACTGGAATGGGATGGAGCTAACATGCAATTCACCAACATATCGGATACCGCTACTATTAAAACAGTTATTAAAGACGGTTTTTCAATTAAAGACGGTCACCCGAGCTTTAACAAAACAATGACGGATCCGATGAATGCGAAAGCATTCGCCGCTGAATTAATTAAGCACAATTACAGACAAGGATGGACGCTTCCGGCGATGCCTTGAGGAGTTAAGAACTAAAAGTTAAAAGTTAATAGCTTGTCACTTGCTAACTTATGCAAATTAAGAGTTAAAAATTAAAAATACCCAAAAGGGGACTTAAATAAATGAAGTGTAATTAACTCCCCCTTTAGGGGTTGGGGGTAAAAAAATTAATAAGATGAAAAAGATTAGTTATTTTTTAAGTATCGCATTAATGAGTTCATTAGTTGCGTGCGGAGGAGAAAAAATGAAAACAGTAGCGGAAACAGAAGGTGAGCTTTACGCTCCCGGACAAAGTACTAATTATGTGGATATTTCTGCGAAAGCGATTTCTGAAACAGATACCATACCGGCTTACACTATTGTTGAAAATCCCCAGGTTAATTTATCCGCTTTCCCTGTAGATAAGGATGGATATATTGTCTTATTTGACGGTTCATGTACCAAAGGTTGGAGAGGATATTGCAAAGACGCGTTACCCGGAAAATGGAGTATTGAAGAAGGAACGTTGAAATTCTCCGGAGCCGGTACGGGAGAAGCGCAGGATAAAGATGGTGGAGATATTATTTTCGCTCATAAATTCAAAAATTTCGAATTATCCATTGATTGGAAAGTCGCCAAAGGAAGTAATTCCGGAATTTTCTATTTGGCACAGGAAATAAAAGATCAACCGATTTATATTTCCGCTCCTGAAAGTCAGGTATTGGATAATGTGAATCATGTGGATGCCAAAATGGGTGTAGATGGAAATCGTCAATCTTCTTCTTTATACGATATGATTCCTGCGAAACCGCAAAACTCAAAACCATTTGGAGAATGGAATAATACGACAATCACTGTTTACAAAGGTACAGTCTTGCATGCTCAAAACGGAGAAAATGTATTGGAATATCATTTGTGGACTCCTCAATGGACAGAGATGCTTCAAAAAAGTAAATTCAGTCAGGAAAAATGGCCATTGGCATTCGAATTATTGAACAATTGCGGAGGAACTAACCATGAAGGTTATATCGGATTGCAAGACCATGGCGATGATGTATGGTTCAAAAACATTAAAATCAAAATAATGGATTGACAAGTTTTTAAGTAGTGAGTAGTAAGTTTTAGGTAATGCGCTTACAACTTATTACTCATTACTCATTACTTAAAACTTATCACTTATCACTTAAAAAACACCAATGAGAGTATTTAACTACGTATTATTGATAACAATAAGTGCGATCTTACTGTTCGGTTACGGACAAAGAGCTTGTACACAAGGCCCGGATTATCCAAAAACTGAAAAAAAGATCGCTCTTCAAATGTATTCGGTTCGCGATGACATCAATAAAGATTTCAAAGGAACTATCGCTGCATTGTCAAATTTAGGATTCAAAGACCTGGAAGCGGCGGGTTATAACGATGGTCGTTTTTATGGATTGTCTCCATCCGAATTCAAAAAAGAATTGGGAGCTGTGGGACTGAATGCGATTTCTTCCCATACCGGTCATGGATTAGCCGAAGATGTAAGTAAAACAGATTGGAACGAAGTATGGAAATGGTGGGAAACCTGTATTGCGGCGCACAAGGCTGCCGGTATAAAATATATAGTTGCACCTTGGTTGTCGGTACCGAACACCTTGGCTGATCTGAAAGCCTATTGTGATTATTACAATCAGATCGGAGAAAAATGTAATGCGGCAGGGATCCGCTTCGGTTATCATAACCATGCCCATGAATTCAAAAAGGTAGAAGGGGAAGTGATGTATGACTTTATGCTGAAAAATACGGATCCGGAGAAAGTTTTTTTCCAAATGGATGTATATTGGACTGTTATGGGACAAAAAAGTCCGGTGGAATATTTTGAAAATTATCCCGGAAGATTTATTCTGTTGCATATTAAGGATCATAAGGAATTAGGACAAAGCGGAATGGTTGGCTTTGACGCGATCTATAAAAATGCAACTGTTGCGGGTGCAATATATTCTATCATTGAAGTGGAAAAATATAATCATACTCCGTTAGAAAGTGTAAAGATGAGTTTGGATTATCTTGAATCCGCTCCTTTCTAATAAATCATTCAAAATGAAAAAAAATAATATTATCATTTTATTATTCTTAGCTGTTTTTACACTGTCTACAGCGCAGAACAAGCAACCTGTCGATTATGTAAATCCGTTAATAGGTACTGACTCCAACTTCGAGTTATCCAACGGCAATACTTATCCCGCCATTGCGATGCCTTGGGGGATGAATTTTTGGACACCCCAAACCGGAAAAATGGGAGAAGGCTGGACTTATACCTATACGTCGGGTAAAATCAGGGGATTCAAACAAACCCATCAACCCAGTCCGTGGATCAATGATTACGGACAATTCGCCATTATGCCAATCACAGGAAATGTAGTTTTTGACCAGGAAGAAAGATCCAGTTGGTTCAATCATAAGTCGGAAACGGCAACACCGTATTACTATAAGGCGTTCTTAGCCGACCATAATATTACAACGGAAATTGTTCCTACGGAAAGAGCGGCAATGTTCCGTTTTACATTTCCTGAAACCAATGATTCTTACGTCGTTATAGATGCTTTTGATAATGGTTCATACATCAAAATCATTCCTGAAGAACGGAAAATAATAGGATATACAACTAAAAACAGCGGAGGTGTTCCTGAAAACTTTAAAAATTATTTTGTAATCATTTTCGATAAACCGTTTACTTACAAGGCAGCGGTCGCCAACAATAAGATCGAAAAAGACAAATTAGAAACAAAGGAAAATCACAGTGGAGCCATTATCGGATTTCCTACGCAAAAAGGCGAAATCGTGCAGGCTCGCATTGCATCTTCATTTATCAGTCCGGAACAGGCTGAGTTGAACATGAAAGAATTAGGATATTCATCATTTGAACAATTAAAACAAAAGGGAAGAGACCGTTGGAATGAAGTGTTGGGTAAATTGGAAGTTGAATCGGACAATATCGATCAACTCCGTGTTTTTTATTCCTGCCTTTACCGTACCCTGTTGTTCCCCCGCGGATTATATGAAATCGATGCTAACGGAAAAGTGATGCATTATAGCCCCCATAACGGAAAAATCCTCCCCGGATATATGTTTACCGATACCGGATTTTGGGATACCTTCCGGGCATTACTTCCATTTATCAATTTAGTTTATCCTTCGATGGGCGAAAAGATGCAGGAAGGCTTTTATAATTCCTATTTGGAAAGCGGATTTTATCCGGAATGGGCAAGTCCGGGTCACCGGGACTGCATGGTTGGAAATAACTCCGCATCCGTTGTGGCGGACGCATACATGAAAGGTCTGATTAAAGGCGATGCCGTAAAAATGTATGAAGGACTATTGCATGGAGCTAATAATCTTCATCCCAAAATCAGCTCGTCGGGAAGATTGGGTTATGAAGAATATAACACATTGGGCTACGTGCCTATGGACATCAATCAAAGTGCAGCCCGTACGTTGGAATATTCTTATAACGACTGGTGTATCTATCAGATGGGAAGAAAATTGAACCGTCCTGAAAGTGAAACGTCGCTTTATAAAAAGCGTAGCCTGAATTATAAAAATCTATTTTATAAACAATTTAACCTGATGTCCGGAAAAGACCGTTCCGGGGCATTCAAATCCGAATTTGATCCTGTAGAGTGGTGGGGACCTTTTACCGAAGGAAACAGTTGGCATTATTCGTGGGCGTCTATGCATGATATTCAGGGATTGATTGATTTGATGGGTGGCAATAACATGTTTACCGCCATGTTGGATTCCGTTTTTTCTACTCCTCCTGTTTTTGGGAAGAATGTGAGTACGCGAGGACGTTTCATTCATGAAATGCGCGAAATGCAGGTTATTGGCATGGGTCAGTATGCGCATGGCAATCAGCCGATACAGCACCTGATTTACCTGTATAATTATGCGGGAGAACCCTGGAAAACCCAATATTGGATACGTGAGGCGATGACTCGTTTGTATACCCCGACTCCTGATGGATATTGTGGCGATGAAGACAATGGTCAGACCTCAGCCTGGTATGTGCTTTCGGCGCTTGGCTTTTATTCTGTTTGTCCGGCGGCAGATCAGTACGTATTGGGAGCTCCTCTTTTCAAAAAGGCGATTGTGCATCTGGAAAACGGAAAAAACATTGAAATCCTTGCGCCCCAAAATAGCGAAGACAACCGTTATGTGCAAACCATGAACTATAACGGCAAAAGTTACACGAAAAATTACCTGAATCACTCGTCCTTGGTTAAAGGGGCTAAAATTCAATACATCATGGGTAATAAGCCGAATAAACAAAGAGGAATAAGTCCGGCTGATTTTCCTTATTCTTTGACGAACGATAAATAAGGGTATAAAAAATAAAAAAATTCTATTACAAAAGGTTGGGGGTTGTAAAATCCCCAACAAATTCTAAAAATTACTCGGTGAAAAACACTAAACTTTACTTCTTCTCTTTCCTCTTTATTTCTTTTTCAGTACAAGCGAAAGAGATACGTATTTTAGCCATTGGCAATAGTTTTTCTGAAGATGCAGTAGAGCAATATCTATACGAACTTGCCGAAAAAAATGGCGATAAATTGATTATAGGGAATGCTTATCGTGGTGGACAAGGTTTTGAATCACATTGGTATGTGGTAAACAACAACACTGCTGATTTCGAATACCGTAAAGTCGTTAATGGAGTCCGTACGGATAATGGTAAAAAAACACTGGAATATTGTATCCTGAATGAAGTTTGGGATTATATTACTTTTCAGCAGGTAAGTCAGGATTCCGGACTTCCCAACACATACGAACCCTGGTTAACCTACTTATTGAATTATGTAAAAGGAAAAGCTACCAATGCACAAGTGGAATATGCCATACATCGTACCTGGGCATATTCTAAAGATGCAAGTCACAGTGGATTTTCCAATTATAGCAATAACCAGGAGACCATGTTTAAGGCGATTGTTAATGCCACAAATACAGCTATGACCAATCAACCGGAAATCACAATAATGATTCCGGCGGGAACTGCCATCCAAAATGGACGTACCAGTTTCTTAGGAGATATTTTCAATCGTGACGGTTACCATTTATCTTATGGCTTAGGTCGTTATACTGCAGCTTGTACCTGGTTGGAAGTTTTCACAGGAAAAAGTCCGGTAGGAAATACATACCGTCCTTCAGTTGTAAGTGAGATTGAAGCTTTGGTTGCGCAGCAGTCAGCCCATGCAGCCGTAACAACTCCGGATCAGGTTACCTCAATGTCTATTGATAAAAATAATTGAGATGATTTTAATTTTATATTTTCTATGAAAAAAATAAATAATGTTGTAAAAATTTTGGGTTTGATTTTTTTATCATGTCAGACTCTTACGGTATCCGCAGTGAAATTGGGAGAAGTAAAATCTCCTGATGAAAAAATTCGTGTAGAATTGAATAAAGAAACAGACGGAAAACTCTATTACCAGGTATTTTTGAATAATATATTGGTCATTCAGCCTTCTGAAACTGATATTTCAGTTGGGACAAATAGCATTAGTCTTTGTACATTATCCGACTGTGAATTCACTGGTATCAATACACAAACAGTAGAGGATGACTATAGAATGATTTCAGGTAAAAAAAGCATTAACATTAATCGCTATAATGAACTTACAGCTTCTTTTTCCCAAGAAGCTTATTCGATGAAGCTTATTTTCCGTATATATAATGAAGGCGTTGCATTCAAATACGATATTAGAGGCGCCGAAACCCGTACGCTCTATATCCGTTCCGAAAGCAGCCGGATAAATGTAAATAATTACAAAACATCCTGGGCGCAAAAATATGTCAAAGGGGCTGATTATTCCGAATACTATTTTACAACCAGCAAATGGGACGAGATGTCAAGCCAAAGTGAATTTTTTGCACCTATATTGATGTTGTCTAACGAGAATAACTATTTTTTATTGACCGAAGCGCAAAACGAAGGAAACTATCCGACTTCAAAATTTATCGCATCGGAGACCAGCGGTAGTTTTTATTTGAGTAAAGTAGGGGATGCCAATACCAAATTACCTTTTGTATCCCCATGGAGAGTAGCTCTGCTCGGAGATCTGCCAACCATCATGGAATCAACCATGATCGAAAACCTGAACCCTCCTGCTGCAGTGACAGATCTGAGTTGGATCAAACCGGGACGGTCTTCCTGGTCATGGGGAGGTGAAGATGCCGGTAATGCAATTAACCTGGAGGTTATCAAAAGATATATTGACTATTCGCATGAAATGAATTGGGAATATTTCCTGTTGGATGATGGTTGGGAAAACTCCGGTGTCGATTTTACTTTGAAAGAAGTTGTTGAGTACGCCAATTCCAAGAGGGTAGGAATTTTACTTTGGTCAGGTTCTGGTAAATTCCAGAATGATGAGACACAAATACGAAACAGGTTGAAACCCTGGGCTGATTTGGGCATTAAAGGAGTAAAAATCGATTTTTTTAACAGCGATGCTCAATCCATGATGCAAAAATACGATAAGTTATACAAGATAACGGCCGAACAAAAACTGCTGCTTAATTTGCATGGTTGCACCAAGCCTTCGGGAAGAATACGCACCTGGCCTCATATTATGACGATGGAAGCTGTGTACGGAGGTGAAATGTATGTGTTTGTTTCAACATCAACACCGGCTCATCACAATATCAATATTACGATGACACGCAATGTGATCGGTTCAATGGATTATACACCAGGTGACTTCGCCAATAAACGTGGGCAAGTCAGGCAACTCACTACCTGGGCGCATCAAATGGCCCTTCTAACCGCTTTTGAGTCAGGGATACAACATTTTGTGGATCGTCCTCAAAACTATAACTATCATATAGGAGAACCGTTTTTTAAGACTTTACCTGTTACTTGGGATGACAT
>JAVBSK010000387.1:0-9785 GCA_031556755.1 Bacteroidales bacterium
CAAAAACGGCAACCTGATTGTAAAGGGTGCGGACACCTTACTTGGAGGAAAGCCGGTGGAAATAGAAGCCGACATGGTCGTGTTGGCAACTGCCGCTGTATCCTGTGAAGGCTCAGAATCATTGGCTCAGAAACTGCACGTTTCTTATGACCCATATAAATTCTTTGCAGAAGCACACCCCAAACTGAAACCAGTAGAAACAAATACTGCAGGAATTTATTTAGCCGGAGCTTGTCAGGCGCCCAAAGATATACCCGAATCAGTTGCGGCAGCTTCCGGAGCGGCAGCAAAAGTTATCTGTCTTTTTGCCAACAACGAGTTAACTCGTGAACCTGTCGTAGCAAAGGTAAACCGGATGCCTCCTCCGATTTTTTCAACCTGTATGGGTTGCGGAATGTGCGGTCAGGTATGCCCATATCAAGCAATTTCCAAAGAAGAAATAAAAAATAGAAATGGCGAAATAGTAAAAATGATCGCTTCTGTTAATCCTGGATTGTGTCAAGGTTGCGGGACTTGTGTTGCTTTCTGTAAATCGAAATCAATCGACCTGGAAGGATATTCGAACAAACAGGTTTATGAAGAAGTGTTGGCGCTTTTAAATAGTTAACAAGTAAACTAAAAAATATGGATTTTGAACCGAAAATAGTAGCTTTTGTCTGTAACTGGTGTACATACGCTGGAGCCGACCTTACGGGTACAAGCCGTATCAAATATTCACCCAATGTGAAAATCATCCGTTTTCCATGTACCGGTCGAATTGATTTTATGCTATTAATTAAAGCATTTGCCAATGGGGCTGACGGTGTGATTGTGTCCGGATGCCATCCGAATGATTGTCACTACACTTCGGGCAATTTTCATGCGCGACGGAGGTGGACGATTTTTCGTACATTGCTCGATTTCATGGGTATCGAGATTGACCGTATCCAATTCACCTGGGTATCGGCAGCCGAAGGAGCCAAATGGGCGGAAGTCGTAAATAGCACTGCCGATCGTATCAAAGAAATGGGGCCATACAAAAAATATCAGGAAATCTCCAATGAAGTTTGGATGGAACAAGAATTGTAAAATAGTAAACAAGTTAACTAGTTTACAAGTTTCAATTTCTCGTTTACTGGTTTACTCGTCAACTCGTCAACTAAATATATGAGCAAATTAAACGAAATAGCAACCAAGCTCTTGCAATCAGGCGATGTACAATGCATTGTAGGATATGCCGAAGGGTCGAACGGGCGCGTACGTCCTGCTTTTGTACGCAACGAAGATGAGGTTTCACGCCTTATTTACGATGAACGTTGTACACAAAATCTGGCAATGTATCTTTACAAAAAAGAAATTGCATCATTGGGAAAGCCCGCTATCGTTGCTAATACCAACACATTGCGTGGCATTATCCGTTTGGCGGCCGAAAAACAACTGAAAGAAAACAGTTTGATAGCCCTTGCAATGAAAGCTGATGGCGAAATAGCTGAATTCCGTACATTCGAAGAAATAGAAGATTATCTGTCAACGCTGGCGTACAAACTCAACGATAAAGACCAGATTTTGTTGGATAAAATCTCGGCGATGAGTAGCGATGACCGTTGGACATTCTGGAAAAATGAAATGGAAAACTGTATCAAGTGTTACGCTTGCCGTCAGGCTTGTCCGCTTTGCTATTGCACTCAATGTACGGTCGAAAGCAATCAACCGCAATGGATTCCGGTGGCCGCCAGTACAGAGGGCAATTTAGAATGGCACATTATGCGAGCCATGCACCTGTCCGGACGTTGTGTTTCGTGTGGACAATGCGCCGAAGCCTGTCCGGTAAATATCCCAATTCATCTGCTGCCAATTAAACTATCGGAAGAAATTCGTGAAGCATATGGAATGCTCAGCGGAACGAATCGCAATGAAGGTTGTGCGATGGCAACTTTTCAACCCAATGATAAAGAAGATTTTATAGGATAAGATTATGAGCACTCAAATAAAACTCCTTCGTGCAGCCAATTACAAAAAGTTGTTGGAAAAACTTTTAGTCGAAGGCAAACAACACATTTATGCGCCTACCCAACAAGGTAAACGCATTGGATACAAGCATATCACTTCAGTTGATGAAGTTACGGAAGATTATCTGTTGCCCGACATGTCGGCAAAATCAATTGTATATCCACACATTGAAAAACTGTTTAGTTATACCAAGAGTAAGGAAGATGTAGATGTAAAAGATTTCGATCTGGATGCTATTCCCTATAAAATCGTTTGGGGTGTCCGTCCGTGTGATGTCTCCGGGATGGAAGGTTTGGCAGCCATTTTCAATTGGGATCCGGGTGATCCGATTTTCGCCCGCCGCATGGAGCGCACTACTTTTGTAGGATTGTCTTGTAATCAATCGGATGATTATTGCTTCTGTACTTCCATTGGCGGTAGTCCCGGGAATACCAAAGGTAACGATATTTTATTGACTAAAAAAGATACCGGTGATTATATTGTCGAAGTCCTTACGCCCAAAGGTGAAGCGATTGTAAATCTTGCTTCCGGATTATTCGAAGACGGTGATGCATCGGACAAAGAAAAATACTTAGCCAATGTACCCAAGCGTTTCGATGACACCAACATCACCAAACGCTTGAATACAGCTTTCGACAGCCATATCTTCGACGAATATGCCATGCGTTGTATTGGCTGCGCCGCTTGTGCATATGTTTGTCCGGTATGCGCCTGTTTCGATATCCAGGACGAAACCAAAGGAAGCCAGGGACAACGTATACGTCTGTGGGACACCTGCGGAGCTAAATTATTTACATTGCATACTTCAGGACATAATCCGCGCGAAACGCAAGGCGCCCGTTGGCGTCAACGCCTGATGCACAAACTGTCGTACATGCCGCAACGCTTGGATGTACGCGGTTGCATCGGTTGCGGCCGGTGTTCCCGTCGGTGTCCGGTGGATATGAATATTGCTGAGTTTTTAAAACAAGTTGAAAGTTAAAGAAGTTATGGAACAAAATATATATTTGCCGTATAAAATGCGATTGGCTAAAATTACGGAAGAAGCGCCAGGTGTACGTACGTTCCGCCTGGAATTTACAAATTCCGAAGAAGCGGATAATTTCTCTTTCAAAACCGGACAATTCGCCGAATACTCCGTTTTCGGAGAAGGAGAATCTACTTTTTGTATTGCTTCTCCACATACACGAAAAGGATATGTGGAATGTACATTCCGCCAGGCAGGACGGGTTACCACCGCTCTTTCCAATCTGGAAGAAGGAGATATCGTGGGATTCAGAGGCCCTTACGGAAACATATTTCCCATCGAAGACTGGAAAGGCAAAAATCTGGTGTTTATTGCCGGTGGAATTGCCCTGCCTCCTATGCGCAGCGTCATCTGGACCTGTCTGGATAACCGGAGCGATTATAAAAATATTTCCATCTTTTACGGAGCGAGAACTGTTAACGATCTGGTATATAAGCACGAACTGAAAGATTGGGAAGAACGATCCGATGTAAACCTGTTCACGACGGTTGATCCGGGCGGTGAAACTCCCGAATGGAAAGGCAAAGTAGGCTTTGTCCCATCTATTGTCGGCGAAGTCGCTCCATCGCCTGAAAATACAATTGTTGTTGTTTGCGGGCCTCCCATCATGATTAAAAATACATTTCCGGTATTGAAGAAATTGGGGTTCTCCGATGAAAATATTTTCACTACACTTGAAAACAGGATGAAATGCGGTTTTGGAAAATGCGGTCGCTGTAACGTAGGAAAAACTTATGTTTGTAAAGACGGACCCGTTTTTACGGCTGCAGAATTAGCAGAATTACCAAATGAATATTAATTTTGCCAGAAAATTAAGACAATGGACGGATAAAGGGAATCATTCCCGGCGTTCAGAGATTGAATTACTAACTTAGAAAAGATGGAATTTATTCAGTTTATTATAGACTTCGTTTTAAATATTGATAAACATTTAGCGGAACTTGTCATCACCTATGGAGAATGGATTTACGCCATTTTATTCCTTATTATTTTCTGTGAAACAGGATTAGTCGTAACTCCTTTTTTACCGGGAGATTCTCTCTTATTCGTAGCCGGAACCCTGGCCTCTTTGCCTGCCAATAACATCAACATACATCTTTTGGCTGGTATACTGATGATCGCCGCTATTCTAGGAGACGGCGTGAATTATTTCATCGGTAAATTCTTCGGAGAAAAGTTATTCAGTAATCCGGATTCCAAGATATTCCGACAGTCCTACCTGGAAAAAACACATGTGTTTTACGAGAAGCACGGAGGAAAGACAATCATTCTAGCCCGTTTTGTCCCTATCGTTCGTACTTTCGCCCCTTTTGTCGCCGGAATGGGACACATGAGCTATGCCCGTTTCGCTTCTTTCAATGTTATCGGAGGAATCTGCTGGATTGCTATTTTCATTTATGCCGGTTATTTCTTCGGCTCCCTGCCATTCGTACAGGAAAATCTGAAGTTCCTGATCGTAGCCATCATCCTGGTATCCTTAATGCCTGGTATTATCGAAATCATCCGAAATAAGAAAAAAGAATCAAAGTAACAATACCTGTTTTTTGTATTGGGACGGCGTACGACCTGCAATTTTTTTGAAAACTTTATTGAAGTGGGAAATGGTATCAAAACCACACTCCGTGCTGATTTGTGAGATTGTCATGTCATCTATAATCAACAACTTGCATGCATGACTGATTCGCATGTCCAGAATATACTTTTTGAATGATCTTCCTGTCTTATTCTTAAAAAAGCGACAAAATGCAGATTTATTCATTGCCGCCAAAGAAGCTATTTCTTCCAGATCGACAGAACGTATATAATTTTTATTCAAATAGGATATAATTTTGTCGATCCTCGATGTATCATAAAACGCATCATTTGCATTGACATAGTCGGATGAAGAAATAACCTGCCGGATATCAATTTCAGACATGCCATTTAACAATTGCAATAAAGAAGTGATTTGGTCAATCCCTGTTTCCAAGGAAATTCTTTCCAATATTTCAACTAATTTTGAAGAACATCCGGAAGGGAAATAGATTCCGTGCCTGGATTCTTCCAGTAGCTTTTTAATCTTGAGAAAATGAGGATAATGACTGACCGA
Organism: Bacteroidales bacterium; assembly: GCA_031556755.1. Taxonomy (GTDB): domain Bacteria; phylum Bacteroidota; class Bacteroidia; order Bacteroidales; family Azobacteroidaceae; genus JAIRVZ01. The sequence continues at coordinate 5,106 of JAVBSK010000387.1, forward strand.
ATAGTGCATAAAATCCTTTTCGAACTGAATGATAGTGCCTTTTACCCGAAAATCACTGTTCCCGGAAATATAAATATCCGCGCTTTTCATATAATGAGGCACATTGGAACCTATCAGAATAATATCTCCATCGGTATATTTACCTACATGGTCTCCAATAAATCTGCTTCCATAGCCCTCTTTTATATATATTATTTCATATTCCGAGTGAAAATGCCAGGGATAGGTAAAACATTGATAATCAAACATTCTCACTTTAAAAGGAGAAGACTTGGATATATAAAGCCGTTCATTCAATATATTTTTCATCACATACCTGAATTGCAAATTTAAGATTATAAGAAGCAAATATAGGAAAATATAATAAAGAAGCCGCGAATCTCCATATTTCCTATGATAATAAACTGAAATAAATCGTACTTTTGTAACATGATATCCCAACAAATTCATCAACAGATTCTTCACTCCGGTCGGACAACATGAAATTTGCCAGAAAAATAGAACTGCTCGCTCCGGCCAAAAACCTGGAGTGCGGTATTGAAGCGATCAATCACGGGGCGGATGCCGTATATATCGGCGCACCGACATTCAGCGCCCGTTCCGCCGCAGGAAATTCCATCAGGGACATTCAGGCCTTATGTGAATACGCCCATCCATATTTTGCCAAAGTATATATTGCTTTCAATACAATCCTCAGAGAATCGGAACTTTCCGAAGCAGAAAGAATGATTCATCAACTTCATGAAGCGGGAGCCGATGCCCTGATTATCCAGGATATGGGTATACTGCAAATGAACCTTCCTCCGATTGCCATACATGCAAGCACTCAAAATGACAACCGAACATTTGAGAAAGTGAACTTTCTCGAAAAGGCCGGATTTTCACAGGTCGTACTGGCGCGTGAACTGTCTTTAACGCAAATCAAAGAAATAGCAGAGCAAACAAACATAGCATTGGAAGTTTTTATCCACGGAGCATTGTGTGTTTCCTACAGCGGACAATGTTATCTGAGTCAGGCCTTATTCGGAAGAAGCGCTAACCGGGGAAATTGCGCCCAATGTTGCCGGTTGCCTTACACACTGCAAGATGCGGAAGGAAAAATCCTGGCATCCGGAAAACATTTGCTTTCTCTGAAAGACCTCAATCAAACAGAACACCTGGAAACTTTATTGGATGCAGGCGCCTCCTCCCTGAAAATAGAAGGTAGATTGAAAGAATTGTCTTATGTCAAAAATATAACGGCTCACTACCGGCAACGATTGGATGAAATTTTTTCCCGGCGTCCGGAATATGTCAAGGCATCCTCCGGAACCGCTGTTCCGTTCTTTGTCCCCGATCCTCAAAAGAGTTTCAACCGGGGCTTCACATCTTATTTCATTTCTGGAAAACGAAACGGAGATATCTCATCATTCAATACTCCTAAATCATTAGGGCAATGCATTGGGACAATCAAAGATCTGAGTGATAAATATATCACTATTTCAGGGAAACAAACTATCCACAATGGAGATGGTTTGTGTTTTTTAAACGAACATGGAGAATTGCAAGGTTTCAAAGTAAACAGGTCGGAAGGAAACAAAGTTTATCCGGCAGATATGCCCCGCCTGAAACCCGGTCTGAATTTATATCGTAATTTTGACCATGAATTTGAAAAAATCTTATCTAAAAAATCGTCCGAAAGGAAGATTTCAATTGAATTGTTCCTGGAAGAATCTGCAAACGGCTTTCAACTTACAGCCATTGACGAAGACGGAAATCAAGCTCATGTAGCAGAAGATTTAAATAAAGACATCGCACAAAAACCTCAATCCGAAAATATCCTCAAACAACTTTCCAAATTGGGAAATTCAATTTTTGAACTCTCGGATTTAAAAATAAAACTTTCAGATAATTGGTTTCTTCCTTCTTCTTATCTGTCTGAACTGAGAAGGAAAACAATTGATGCTTTGATGGTATCAAGAGCGGAACATCGTCCTGTTTCAAGAATACAAATACAGGCGACTTCACATCCTTTTCCTCAAAGCCAACTGACTTACCTGGGAAATATATCAAACAGTTACGCCCGTGACTTTTATTCTCGTCACGGAGTGACGAAAACAGAACCGGCGTTTGAAGTCAAATCCCCTGAGTATCCGACCCTGATGCTTACTAAACATTGTATTTTACACAGTTTAGGATGTTGCCGGAAGTTGCAGCAGCAAACAAGATACAAGGAACCGCTGTTTTTACTCTCCAATCAAATCAGGTTAAAAGTGGAGTTTGACTGCCTGGCATGTGAAATGAAAGTGTTGAATTTTAATTCTTCCGATAATGATTCTCATTGACTTAGACAGACTTTCCATACTGGCGCAAAAAACAGAACCGGATTCAAAATTGTTTTTCAATAAACACAAGAAAAAACTGGAAAAAGCGGATCATCTGGTTCACGCTCTGCACCGGGAAGCTTTTAGTAAAATAGATTGTTTGAATTGCGCCAATTGTTGCCGTACGCTGGGTCCCGCTATTTACGATAAAGACATCGAAAAAATGGCCAAGTCCCTACGAATAAAACCATCAGAAGTCGTAACGAATTATTTGAAAAAAGACGAGGATGGAGATTATGTTTTTCAATCCATGCCTTGTCCGTTCCTGATGCCCGATAATTATTGTTCCATCTATGAAAATCGTCCGAAAGCCTGTAGAGAATATCCGCATACCGATAGAAAAAAATTTTATCAGATATTCAAATTGACCGTAAAAAATACGTATACTTGTCCCGTTGCTTACGAAGTAATCGAAGAAATTAAAAAGAAATTATTATGACGATAAAATATTTATTATTTCTAATCCTGTTATTTCCTCTCTGTACCTGGGGACAAACCGTATGTCCGGACAGACAAATAGTCGAGGATATTTTGAATGAAATCAAAGGCAATAAAGAACATTCACTCCTGGTACCGGCATTACATTTACTCAACACTCCTTATGTCGCTTCGACTTTGGAAATAAATGATGACGAACAACTCATTGTCAACTTAAGGGAATTGGATTGCATGACTTTCGTGGATAATTGTATCGCATTACAGTTAACCGCCCAGTCCGACAGCGCTGATTTTAATAGATTTCGTAAAAACCTGCAAACAATCCGCTATCGCAAAGGTATCATCAACGGTTATCCTTCCCGCTTACACTATACTTCCGACTGGATTGACGACAACGTCAAAAAAGGGTTACTGGAGAATAAAACCCAAACATACGGGGGAATAATATGCCCACTGTATGTTGATTTTATGTCAACTCATCCGGAATCTTATCCTCATTTATCAAAACATCCGGAAGAAGTTGAAATGATGCGAGAAGTCGAAAAGGCCATCAATCAACGGACACATTATTACATTCCGAAAGAAAAAATAAGTGAAAATGAAAGACTCATCCAAACAGGAGATATCATCTGTTTTGTCACGTCTGTCAAAGGATTGGACATTAGTCATCTCGGAATTGCCTATCGTCAGGGAGAGAAATTGACATTTATTCACGCATCTTCAACAGCTAAAAAAGTGATAATCAATCAAGAGTCTTTGAATGATTACTGTCAAAAAATCAAGAGCAACAAGGGGCTAATGATAGTGAACGTGAGGAATTAGCGACAATCCGTATCATTCGCAGACTGCTATTATGAAAGACACTGCGAAACCGGAAATCTGAATTTCTGCAATTCCGTAATCATACTTTTTCTGGTTGAAAATTTACCTTGAAAATATTTTAAAATTTATTTGTTAAATATCTATTGTTTTTCTACGTAATTTGCGTAAATTACGTAACAATTTTTAATTATGAAGCAATTAACTCCCCAGGAAGAACAATTGATGATTTTTGTCTGGCAGTATGGAAACGGATTTGTAAAGGATTACAGGGAATTATATCCTGATCCTAAACCTCCTTATACAACTGTGGCTACTATTATCAAGAAATTAGAAACGAAAGGCTATGTCTCGTCTAAATTGTATGGAAACACATATGAATATACTCCGAAAATCAAAGAAGAAGAGTATAAAAAAAGTTTTGTTTCCTGTGTCGTCAACAATTTCTTTAAGAATTCGTATAAAGAAATGGTTAGTTTTTTTGCCACGGAAGAGAAGCTCTCCGAGTGTGATCTGGAAGAAATTTTAAATATGATTAAACATAAAAAGGAATAGTTATGGAAATCTTAATCTGGCTCTTGAAAGTCAATGTCGCCATTATTTTATTTTATGGTTTATATCGACTGTTTTTTCAACAAGATACCTTTTTCAAACTGAAGAGGTTTATTTTATTATGCTCCTTAAGCTTTGCTTTTGTTTATCCGTTTCTGAATGTTACGGATTCATTTGTTCGGGATTCATTGGATGCAAATAAGGTTACAATCATAGAACTCCCGGCGATTTTAATTCATCCGGAAGTGAAAGAACCGGTCAATCAGATTTTTTTTACGGATATTCTTCTTTATGTTTGGGTGGCAGGTTTAGTTGTCGGATGTATTTTCCTGATCACTCAACTGATCTCAATAGGAAAGTACTATAAAAACCCGTTGGCGGAATTAAGCCAAAGCATGTTTAACTCTTCCAATTGGTTTGTTGTTTAATTTGTTTAAGTATTGTAATGCCGTTATAGCCGTTATTTTAGCTAAAACACGTGTAAAAATTCCATTCACTTCTTTAGCAT
>JAVBSK010000209.1:0-6612 GCA_031556755.1 Bacteroidales bacterium
CCATAAAAATAGCTCCCAAAAGCAAGCCCCCGGATAAAAGATGTATCACAGGATTAGCATATTGGGCAGGATTTAGCCAATGCATCACACCGGTAAAAACAAGTACTGTTAATACGGTAATAACAGGGATATGCCATGAAATAATCTTTTTCCACAACATATATGCAAAACCAAGAAGCAAGGCCAATGCGCCGACTTCCCCCAGACTACCTCCTCTGTTTCCCAGAAACAGGGAAGTATAATCCGGCAATGTTCCAAAATGCCCTTTTACCATACTCAATGTAGTCGCACCCGTCACAGCATCTGCGTATTCCATCGGAAAAAATCCGGGTTCAGGCCAGACTGTCATCTGTGCCGGAAAAGAAATCAACAGAAAAACACGTCCCACTAATGCCGGATTGAAAATGTTATTTCCTAATCCGCCGAAAGACATTTTTCCGATTCCAATGGCAACCAGAGCGCCTGCAATTACAATCCAGACAGGCAAATTGGAAGGCAGATTGAATGCCAGCAAAAATCCTGTCAGAATCGCAGATCCGTCGCAGATCGTTCGATGCCCTTTTATCAGGTATTTCTGAATCATATATTCAAAAAACACACATGAAACAACTGATACCGTTGTCACAATCAAAGCTCCCAAACCAAAATAAATCAGGGAGACAAGGAATGCCGGCACAAGTGCAACCAATACTCCATACATATTTTTTTCGATACTATCTCCACTATGGATATGCGGAGATGGCGATATGATTAGTTTATTTGTCATATTTCTTTCATTTCTCTCAATTTCTTCATCAAAGTTGACTTACCTAATCTGATATAATCCAGAAGCGGACGATGAGCCGGACACGTATAGCTGCATGAACCGCATTCAATACAATCAATAACGGAATTTTTTCGGGCTTTGTCCCAATCCGAGAATTCGACCGTATTCATCAACAAACTCGGCAATAAACCCATCGGACAAACTGTCACACATTTTGCACAACGGATACAATTTCGCATTTCTTTTCTGAACGATTCTGACTTCGGCATCAGCAAAACACCTGAAAATCCTTTGGTTACCGGAACAGAAATATCCACCATCGCTCTACCCATCATCGGGCCTCCGCCTATAACTTTTCCTGTATCTTCCGGATAACCTCCCGCATATTCAATCAAAGCGGAAATCGGAGTACCAATCCGCGCCCTCACATTACAAGGCTTGGAAACTCTCTTTCCGGTAACCGTTACAATTCGTTCTATCAGTGGTTTATTTTTTAGAACAGCTTCATAAACAGCAAAAGCGGTTCCTACATTCTGAACGATAACACCTACTGAAACGGGCAATTTACCGCTACTCACCTGACGGTCTATCACCGCATCAATCAACTGTTTTTCCCCACCCTGAGGATATTGCACTTTCAAAGGAACAATCTCAATATTGTCGTAATGTTCCGCTAAAGCGGACAAATGAGCAATTGCATCTTCTTTATTATTCTCTATGCCGATGTATGCTTTCATGACATCAACAGCCTGCATTAACAGATCAACGCCTACGAGAATTTCCGCCCCTCGTTCCATCATCAGGGAATGATCGGAAGTCAGATAGGGTTCACATTCCACCGCATTGATTATCAAAACTTCCGCTTTATCTCCGGGAGGAGGAAGCAGCTTCACTTGAGTGGGAAACGTCGCTCCACCCATTCCCACAATTCCGGCCTCTTCTATTTTTTTTATAATATACTTTGATTCCAATTCCTGTCTGGAAACCAAAGTTGCTGTTCTATCTATTGATTCTTCCCAATCATCTCCTTCTACGGCAATATAAATCGCCGGACGCAGGCATCCGTTGGAATCCAACGCTCCATCTATTTTCAGGACTGTACCCGAAACCGGAGAGTGAAGATTCGCAGAAATAAATCCGCTTGCTTTCGCAATCAACGTACCGACTTTCACTTTGTCCCCTTTCGTCACTACGGCGACAGAAGATGTTCCAATATGTTGAGAGAGAGGAACTATCACCTGTTCGGGAAGAGGAATAGACTCAATCTGTTTATTCGCAGACAATTTGTTTTCAGGCGGATGAATCCCCCCTATACGAAATGTTTTCAGCATATATTTCTCCTTTTTCTTTTTGGGCTTACAAACAGTAAAAAAACAATTCTTTATGACGGTTGTACGGTTTCCGTATTAATTTTTTCTTTTTTGAGCGGAAGGAAATTCAATTCAACAATCGCAGATGTCGGACATTCAGAAACACATTTACGACATAACCTACACCGGGTATCATCAATATAAGCCAAATTATTTTCAATCGTAATGGCCTCAAAAGGACAGACTTTCCGGCATTTAGAACAAGCGATACAGGCGACATTACATGCTTTCCGGGCAATTCCTCCTTTGTCTCTGTTGGAACAATTCACATATATCCGCCGGGATTTATTCCCTTTTTTCCGTAATTCTATAATCATCTTCGGACAAGCCTTTACACAAGCTCCACAACCGGTACATTTATTGTCATCAACTTCCGGCAATAGAGTCTTCGGATTCATCCTGATTGCATCAAAAGTACAGCTATTTACGCAATCTCCCATTCCTAAACATCCGTCAGAACAAGCTGTTTCTCCGGGAAATGAAAGAGCATTGACAGCACAAGTCCGCGCTCCGTCATATATATTCACACGTGGACGGTTCTCACAACTTCCATTACATTTCACAACCGCAATCCTGGGTTCTGAAGAGACAACCGTTTTTTCCAATATCATAGCAATCTCCGACATTGTATCCATGCCTCCCACCGGGCATAACAAATCATCCAAGCTGTCGGATTCCACGCAAGCTTCCGCAAACCCGTTACATCCCGGATATCCGCAGGCGCCGCAATTGGCCGCCGGTAAAACATCCTGTACCTGTTCGATGCGAGGATCGTGATAAACTTCAAACTTCTTGGATACAACATATAGAATAACGGCGCTGATTGCTCCAATCAAACCCAACGATATGACCGCTAACAAAATCAAATGCATAGATTATCTTGTTTTACTGATTCTATTCTTCACTCTCTTTCCTTTTCTCTATCGTAAACACAAACTTTTTTTTGAATTTATCCCTGAACATATAAATGACTCCTGAATAAAGAACGAGAGATAACAAAGCATAAAAAACTGTTATCTTTTCCGGCATAAACATGGAACTAAGCACCAACGTTACCAAAACAACACAAAGGGGGATGATAAAAACATAAAAAACAGCCCAAAGTCCCCAGGAAGCCTCTCCTATCACATACACTTCATCTCCCTCCTCGATTGAGTCATCCGTATTCGATACTTCAATCAACTTTTCCTTCTGTTCCGAAACATTACAGACCGACTTGGCGTGACATCCCGAACATGCGGATGTTTGTACAATTTTCACCCATGTCTTACCATCTCTTATTCTAAAAATGACACCTCTATGTTCTATTTTTTCGCTCATTTTGCAATGTTGAGATTACAAAAGTAATCTATAATTTTGAATTCAGAACAAACAAACTAAAATATTTCGATAACTCTCAGGAGAAAAAAGTGCATCAATACTTTCAAGGATTAGTCTGAAAGATATCCGGTTTCTCTTCAGAGTTGAATATTCATAATCCGTAGTCATTCTTCTGTAGTTTTCAATCCATGAGAAAGTCCATTCTAACAATCTAGCGTAGTAGAAATACCTGAAACCTTTTTGATGATTCACCAGGTCGAGTACCACCGTTCTTTTGGATACAGCCCTTGTCTGGTAAATCTACCATAAAACTAATTCATTGTTGCCATAGCTTCTGAAAGTATTTCTTAATTCTGATTCTCATTTGCATAACTTAAAATCAGGTGTTCTTTATTTTAACTTACGTTCGATATAATTTTCACAGTAAATAGTTAATTATCGATATATTTTTCCTGAGGAAAATCATATCAATAGAAATGGAGGTAACCATTCCGGCTTATTTTGTCCAGTAGGACATTGATATGAATGCCTTCCAGGCAATAATTAATAGGGGAAATATATTTTCTATTGATATTCAAGACCTCCGGTCTATTCTTATATCGAATTCACGTTAATTAGTACATTTATAAATCTAGATATAAAAAGAGGAAGCTGTCTTCAAAAGTCTCTTCAAAAGTCCAAATGAGGGAGTGTACATTCACGTGCATGACGCAAAAATACAACAACGCCTTCAAACAAAAGTGTCTTAGATTATGACCTTTTTTTTGTGGAAAATAATTTTGAGAATGAAAGTTGGGTTATAACCGCCACCTCCGGAAACATCCGGAATCGTTAACGGATACAGTATACTTTTCATGGGCATACTGATTTATAGTTTTATAGATTTTGCTTTTCCATAGTCGCTATTGCTCATAATTTAAGAAAACTGGCTAAAAAAAGCCGGCTTTTCTTTTTCCTTTGTCCAAATAGTGTGGTTTTTGTTCCAAATAAGGGATAATAACAAATATTTGACTGTAAAATACAAAAACATCAACCTACAAACCGCCACTTGACAAAAAAAAGAAGGCATCCTTTTGGGACACCTTCTTTTTTTAGTCATTAACTTGCTTAGTAAGGTTGATAGCTTTTCATATATTCAAGGACAGAATCTATTGTGTAGTTTTCTTTCAATTTGGAAAGTTGGGAATATCCGGATACATATACTTGTTCAGGATCATTACCATACCAATCTCCTATTGCATACCAACCGTTTCCACTGTTAGGCCCCCAAGCCCAATTACAATGAACGGCATCTAATTGTACAAGTGTCTGTTCTTCAATATCGAAACTTTGATTGACAGATTTATTAAATATATCGCCTGTACATAATCCTTTTATACCGTCCCATACCCACGCATGGCGACCACCATTATTATCGGATGCTGCTGTAATATGCGGACAAGCTTGTCCTATAAAATCGTTCATATTTTGATACATGCGGTTAGCATCTACACTTGCATGGGCATATTGAGAAGAAAATCCTAAAAAGTTCAAATAAGGAGAAATTTTAGATGCATAAGCACCGCTTCCACCGCAACCATATTGCATTTGAACATTAATACCTAATTAAATGAATTTCACGAGCATAGCCGTCTGTCAGTTCATTTGTAGTAGATAAGGTATGAGGGGGAGTAAAGCCAGGAGCCAGACTGCAGTTCATTACTTGGGCCATTGTAATGGCTACACAACCAGCGGGACAAAGTCCTTGATAAGCTTCAGTCCATTCACATCCCCCTGGACAATATCTGTTGTAAGGAAAGGTCTGATTCCATTCCGTGCCGAGAAGAGGGCCAATATTTACTGTACCATACATTTCCTCTCTTAAACTATCCGCTCTTTGTTTCGTAACACCTCCATAATACTTATTCAAGTCTTGTTCTATAATAGAAGGGATCGCGGATAAAGTAAGGGATAAACCAAAATTATACGTTGTATCCGATAATTGACCACTTTCCGTATAAGCATATACCCTTTCTACCTTTTCGTCTGCACTAGCAATAGAAAAACCTTTTTTATCGCCTTTAGTAAATATTACGGTATATAAGTCTATCGTTGCATTATCCGGAACATCTTTTATATACTGACTTGTTGATTTCGTTACGATATTTTTATCCATATCAAAAGAATATGTTTTTTTTGTAATTGTTTCTACCGTAAATTCATCGCCAGAGGAAGAACGAAGGGCATTTTCGGAATTTACACTATTGGCAAATTCTTTAATGAGATTCAACACATTAGATTGTTCAACAGTCACATTTTTATTTTCACCGGAAGATTCATTTTGAGTTAATGTATCTTCCGTGCAACTTGAAAAGGTAATCATGAGTGAACAAGTACACATAATTAAAAAATAAATCTTTTTCATATCTTCTGTAATTTTTATGATTAAACGATGTAAAATTACAAGACAAGGGCATAAGACTGTTTTTACAACTTGTAAGCAATTCAAAAACAACACAGTATTAACATTCTGAAAAACAGTGTTTTTTTTTGTATCTATCTTTAAATTTATAAACAGGAATAAACAACGGGAAACAAAAATAAACTACAGATTTTGTATATAGGAAATAAATTCATCTTGACAAGAAAACATCATTTTTGTTCGTAACCGGACTTTCATTGTACGTATGGAATCTTCCTGATTAGACATTAAAGCAGCTATTTCATTGACTTGAAAATCTGCTTTAATCAATGCACAAAGCTGAATTTCCCGTTTTGATAGTTTTGGAAAATTATCTTTAATCTTTTGAGTGAAGTTATCATACAAAAGATCAATTACTTGAATTATATTTTCCAAATTAAGATAGGTTTCTTCCATGTTTTTGTCTAAAATATCCCCATACTGTTGTACTATCTTTTTATTGGAACCGTTATAAATTAGGCAAACATGTGTGAGTTTCTTTATGGTTGTCAATCTTTCTCTAAGTATCATTTCACCGTAATTATTGATATCCTGCTTTGCTCTGGAATTAAATTGGCTCAGCGGAAAAATCCTGTGTTTAGGCGTATATTTTCATTAATCTAAACAAGAAAAATTTTATATCTACTACTCCTCTAAGAGAAGCTCTAAAAGCTTTTATTTTCGCATTGAAAGATTCAGCAGAAGCATTAGTAGCT
>JAVBSK010000343.1:0-3383 GCA_031556755.1 Bacteroidales bacterium
TAATTTGTATGTCAATAAGAGAGATATGAAAACAGGAGTCATGTATGATTTGATGATATATGATTTCTCAAAAAGATTTGATAATGCCAAAGTTTATGTGGCGGATTCAGGAAAAATATCAAGTTCTACGGATAAAAAATACCTGGTATTCACGATGTATAGTGGGGTGTCTTTTGAAAATCTGAGAGATGTGAACCGTTATCCGAGAGATGAGAAAGTGCCGTATCTAAGAGAATCTTTCAGCATGAAAGAAATCCTGATCGCATTTGACGCCAATTTTAAAATGGAGGATGAATCACATATGCAAAACCGGGATTTGTCCAAGAACCTGAAACAATTGGGTTCTTATATAGATTCGGCATCCGTTGTCGCCGACAGTTTGGATAATCAAGTGGTCAAGATGTTGAAAAAAGGTTTCTATAGTCAGGCATTGTTCTCTCCGTCGCAGGTGGAAAAGGAACAAGAACAATCTCAGTCTGAGGAATCCAAGGATTTATATACATATTACGACGAAAAAACGGATGTGCAGAAACAGAGCGTTTTGACATCTGCAAAATCGAAAGCGGCTACGGTTCGTTCCGAACTGTATTACAATAAAGACATGCAGACAGGAAGAAATGCACCACTTATAGGCCATAAAATCGAATGGCACAAGAAAATTGCAATTTCTTTCGCTTGTCTTGTCTTCCTTTTTATCGGCGCTCCTCTCGGGGCAATCATCCGTAAAGGAGGAATAGGGATGCCGACTGTAGTTTCGGTATTTCTTTTCCTGTTTTATTATTCTATAGATATGCTTGGCTTGAAACTGGCGAAACAGGATGTTGTCCCTGTTTGGTTGGGAATGTGGCTGAGTCCTATCGTCTTGTTCTCTCTTGGCTTGTTTTTTACTTATAAGGCAGTAAATGATTCCATCATGTTCAATGTGGATGCGTGGATGGCTTTATTTAAACGTCTGATAGGAAAAAAAGAGACAAGAAATTATCAGAAGAAAGAAGTGATTATGTATTCTCCCGATTATACCGGTTGTCTGAACAAACTCAGAAAACTAACGACTGACAGTGAGGATTTTCAGAAGCAAATAAATAAAAATCCAGGATACATCTCTTTTTGGAACAAGGATATATTTGCTCCCGTTGATAGAATCAGCCAGGACATGGAAAATTTGATAGACGAATTAAGAAACTCTGAATATAACCTTATTATTGCTAAATTGATGGATTATCCTGTTTTCAGTGCCATGCAAACCAGTTTGATGCGAAATAAAAAAATAAGGACCATTTGCGCATATGTTTTTCCCATAGGAATAGTTGTATATTTATATAATCTATACAAGATAAAAGGAGTAAAAGAAGATATTGCTCTTCTCATACGGGTAAACGGTGAATTGTCCGTGGAAATAGAGAAAAAGATAAACAAAGATTGATTATGTATATACTTAATACAATAGAGGAAGCGATAGAAGATTTCCGTGAAGGTAAATTTCTGATTGTAGTGGATGATGAAGACCGGGAAAATGAGGGTGATTTCATTATCGCAGCAGAAAAAATAACACCGGAAAAAGTCAATTTTATGATGACTTTTGGTCGTGGATTGCTTTGCGCTCCGATAACAGAAGAACGCTGCATTGAGTTGGAACTGGAGATGCAAACCTCTAAAAATACATCGATATATGATACTCCGTTCACTATCACAGTGGATAAAGTAGGAGGTGGATGTACAACCGGAGTCTCCATGTACGACCGGGCAGAGACGATTAAGGCATTGGCCAATCCTGAAACAAATATAACGGATTTGGCTCGTCCCGGACATGTCAGCCCTTTGAGAGCCCGTTCGAAGGGAGTTCTCAGGAGGGCGGGGCATACAGAAGCTACCATTGATTTCGCCCGTCTGGCGGGATTATATCCCGCAGGAGCCCTGATTGAAATTATCAATGAAGACGGAACAATGGCCAGACTTCCCGATTTGATGAAAATAGCAGAAAAATTCAATATAAAAATAGTATCGATCAGGGATTTGATCGCATACCGGAATAAGACTGAATCGTTGATAGATAAAGGAGTGACGGTTGATATGCCAACTCAGTACGGTCATTTTAAGTTAACGCCGTTCCTTCAGAAATCAAACGGACTGGAGCATATTGTTCTTGTCAAGGGAACATGGGAAGAAAATGAACCCGTTTTGATCAGGATGCATTCTTCGTGTGCTACAGGAGATATTTTCGGTTCCCTGCGTTGTGAATGTGGAGAGCAATTGCATCATTCTATGGAGATGATAGAAAAAGAAGGAAAAGGGGCGATTGTATATCTCAATCAGGAAGGACGTGGAATCGGATTGATGGATAAAATGAAAGCTTACAAGTTGCAGGAAGAAGGTCTTGATACCGTTGATGCCAATATTCATTTGGGCTATAAAGCCGATGAACGCGATTATGGAGTCGGTGCTCAGATTTTACGTGCAATCGGGGTGAAAAAAATCAGGTTGATAACTAATAATCCGGTTAAACGAATTGCATTGGAAGGACATGAGTTGGAGATAGTGGAAAATGTTCCCATCGAAATAGAACCTAATCCCTTTAATCAATTTTATATGCATACGAAAAAAGAGAAAATGGGACATCTTCTTAAAAAAAGTTGATTATTTCTTTTTTTATTTTATACCAATTCCATTTTTCTTCATTAATTTTTCAAGCAAAATAAAATATTAACTGTCAAATTGTACTTATATGTCTCAAGTTTCAGCGCGTTTAGCAAGTTTATCTCCGTCAGAAACATTAGCCATGTCGCAAAAAAGCAATGAATTGAAAGCGCAAGGTATTGATGTGATTAATTTGAGTGTGGGTGAGCCGGATTTTTATACCCCCGATCATATCAAAGAAGCCGCTAAAAAAGCGATTGAAGATAACTTTTCGTTTTATTCTCCAGTCCCGGGATATCCGGCATTGCGTAATGCTATCGTAGCTAAATTGAAGAAAGAAAATAATTTGGAATATAAGTCTGAACAGATAGTTTGTTCAAATGGAGCGAAACAATCCGTTTGTAACGTTTTGATTTCTATTATCGGTCCCGGAGATGAAGTCATCGTTCCCGCTCCTTATTGGGTCAGTTATGTGGAAATGGTAAAGTTGGCGGAAGGCACGAATGTAATCGTTACGGCTGGAATCGATCAGGATTTTAAAATTACTCCTGCGCAACTCGAAGCTGCTATCACTCCGAAAACGAAGGCTTTTATCCTTTGTTCACCCTCGAATCCTACAGGAAGCGTTTATTCGAAAGAAGAATTGAAAGCCTTGGCGGATGTATTGGCTAAATATCCCGATATTATCGTTTTGGCTGATGAAATATACGAACATATTAATTATATAGGAAAACACGAAAGCATTGCTC